>NZ_JVOR01000055.1:0-9832 GCF_001054715.1 Acinetobacter sp. 243_ASPC
TCGTAGAGGTCTCCAGTTCGAGTCTGGATATGCCTACCAAGATATGCTGTTAAATCAGCAACTTAAAACCCACCTCATCAGGTGGGTTTTTTGTTTTAGTGGGTATTTCGGGGTATTTTCGGGGAACTCAGTCTTGTTTTAAAGTGGGTAGGTTTAAAAAATAACCAGAATTAAGACGCGTTTCTACCTAAAACTCACCCTAGTTGGCTTCGGCTCTTCATGGCCAGAAATATAATGATCGGTCATTTTTACGGTCGCATGGCCAGCCAATGCTTGTGCATATGCCTTGCCATATTTCTGCGTAATGTTATAAACACCTAAGGCACGTAAATCATGGAATGATGGTCGCTGTCTTGGTTCAAGATGATCATACACTTCTGACAAATCCCGATACTTTTGGAACTGCTTGGTTAAGTGATCTTCGGTTACTGCAAAAGGATGTAACTTTGCAATTCGGTTATGCTTGGTTATTCGCTCTGGACGAGTAGCGATGAGGTAAGGGCAGCGCAAGCGAAATGAGTTTTCGATACATTTAATCACTGTCTCGGCCAACTCTGGATGCATATCAACTTCAATAAAAATAGGCTTGTCATAATTTAAAGACTTATGCTGTAGCACGGTCATCGTGTTTTCTTTGATATTGACTGCGGTTCGCTGCAAAGCAACCAAATCACCACGCCGTTGAATTGAATGCAAAGCTAAATCAATCGCTAACTTCAACCAGTCTGGACAGATCTCCCGGATGATCGCTATTGACTCATTACTATGACGCTGACGAGTCTTCTTAGGGCGAATAGGCTTTAAGGTTTTTTCGGCGATGTTTTCATTCGCCCAACCATTGGCCACGAAGTACTTCCAGATATCAATCAAGAGTGAACGGTGCTTTTCTGCCTGAAATGGCGTTTGCTCTTTCAGGAATGTTGCCAACATACTAAGTGTAATTTCCGAGCAATAGATATCTCGCCATTTCTCGATATATTTTTCACAGTTGGCATTGATGATTTCAAGTGTAGACTTTGATGGAACACGAGACATCGTTCCCAAAAGTATCGAGAATACTGGTCGATTCCCTGCACCTGCACAGAAAGATATACCATTTAACACGGGCTTATTTTCAGTTTCTCAAATTTATGATAATGGCTATCCAGTACAATACGGAAATGTTCTTAATATCGGTGGGGCAGGCGTATCACAAATCGCTGTGGGCTGGACTGGTGGCATTTTCCACCGTGGCGCAAGTGATATTTCAAACCAATGGAGCAATTGGCGAGAAATCGCATATATTGATAGTAATGTTGCATCTGCCACAAAACTAAAAAACTCACGCAATTTGTGGGGAAATAATTTTGATGGAACGGCTGATACAAACGGCACGCTAAATTTCGGTGATGCTGGGGCCCGTAAGATTCTGATCAAAGCGGAAACTGTGACGGATGGCGGCTACATTGCAGTGGGAAATCAAGGGCAAGATCGTGGCTACATTGAAATAGGCACTACTGATGATGAAAATACTGAGATTTGGGCTGCTCAGCGACGCGGTGAGAACGGGGAATTCGTACGTTTGGCAAGATTGCTCGATGAGTCGGGCAATACATCATTCCCAGGTAATACATCCGCATATTCATTTCAATTAACAACAGCACCAGGTGATATCAATAAAATAGCGCCAGGCAATGGCGATGGAGCTTCTTACGACAACCACAATCTTGTGATTAGATCATGGTGGGGTATTGGTTTTCGCGATTACCAAGACAAATGTCGAATTTTTATCGATACGAGAACGGGTAACTTAAAAACCAAAGGAACAGTTGAAGCGGGTTATATTACAACAGAAGGTAATGTTAACGCTGGAAATGCAGTCACTGCGAAAAATGTTGTTGCATCAAGTGATGTAAAAGCTGAAGGATGGATGTATGCGACAAAGTATGTAGGTAAAGATGGCAGTGATTCTGAGTTTGTTGGCAATGCATCATCTGCAACGAAATTAAAAACAGCGAGAAAAATTTGTGGTTTTGATTTCGATGGATCTGGAGATATCAACATCTTTCCAAACAATCGCTTATTACCTATTGGTGATGATGTGTTCATGGGTGATGGAGATGTTTCTGGTTGTCTAGTTATTCAATCAAACTCAAATACTACACCAGGCATTCAGTTTAGAAATAACCAAGGCCAAGAAGTCGGACGCATTCAAGGCGGGAATATTTCAGGAAATGCAGCCACAGCATCAAAACTTCAAAATTCTCGCAACATCAGCATATCAGGTGCTGTATCTGGAAATGCTTGGTTTGACGGCTCTGGTGATATCAATATCAATACAACTTTAAATCAAGGGTTAGGTGTCGGTCAAAGCTGGCAAGATGTTACGTCAAATCGTGCTGAGAATACAACTTATACAAACACGACGAGTAAGCCGATTCAAATTATTGTGACGTCAAATGATTGGAATAGCTCGGGTGCGTTGGAATTCATTGTTGATAATGTAAGTATTGCAAATACATCAAATTCGAGTGCTTATAGTCAATCAAAATCGACTAGCGTGATAGTTCCAAGTGGATCCTCATATCGCGTAAATGGTAATTTTAAGAAATGGAGTGAGTTACGTTAATGAAATATTTTAAAAACCAAAGTAGCGGTGAAGTCTTTGCATTTGAAGACGATTTGATTGAAATGACTACTGAAGAAGTAGATCGTCATTTAAATCCTCAAAATTATCTAACAGATGAAGAAAAAGAGCAGATACGGCTCGCTAAATTTACTGCACTGACTCGTCGTCAATTTAAACTTGTCTTACTTGAGCATGATCTACTCAATATGGTTGAGCAATCAATCAAAGCTATTGAAGACAAAACACTTCGTACACGCATTCAGATTGAGTATGAAGAGTCAGATAAATTTGAACGCTCAAATGACTCAGTTCAATACATGCTCAGTATTTTAAATTTGACTGATGAACAGGTTGATGAAATGTGGCGTTATGCGATGACGCTTTAATGTGAAAAACTGAATAATGAAATATGCATGCAGTTCAGGAAAAATGAATCCTAAATCTTATAAGGTTGTGGATTCTATTCATGAGCGACATATTTTTACACGGGATTCAAAACGTCACGATCGATGGTGGATCCCGACCAATTACCACGGTTCGCAGTTCGACTATTGGACTTATTGGCACTGCACCAGATGCAGATCCATTACTATTTCCAGTTAATACACCAGTGCTTATTGCAGGTTCCCGTACACAAGCAGCCAAACTTGGTTTAACTGGTACTTTACCCGATGCGATTGATTCAATTTTTGATCAGATTGGTGCTGTAGTTGTGGTGGTGCGTGTCGAAAAAGGCACATCGGATGCGCTTACACTGGCCAATATCTTGGGTGGGGTGAATGCCACCAATGGAGGTTATGAAGGTATCCATTGCTTTTTGGCAGCAGAAAATATTTTAGGTTTCGTACCGAAGATTTTAATTGCACCAGGCTTTACTCACACCCGCACACCTGCGCAGGGTCAAACACCTGCTTTAGCAAATCCAGTGGTCGCAGAACTAACAGGCATTGCTGAACGCTTAAAAGCCGTGATCATCGCCGATGGCCCAAACACCAATGATGCTGCTGCGATTGCTTATGCAGGTGATTTTGGTTCTAAACGTGTGTTTCTGGTTGATCCAAAATCTAAAAAGACTGGTACTGATGGTTCAACAATCACCTCATGGTCAAGTGCGCACGTTGCGGGACTCATTGCCAAATCTGACAATGAGCGTGGCTGGTGGTGGTCGCCGTCAAATCAGGAAATTAACGGGATCATTGGTACAGCTCGTGCGATTGATTTTGCAATGGGTGACGCAAACTGTCGTGCAAATCTGCTCAATGAGAAAAATGTAGCTACCATCATCCGCCAAAACGGGTATCGTTTATGGGGCAATCGAACATTGTCTGCCGATCCTAAATGGCAATTTTTATGTGTGGTGCGTACCGCAGATATGATTGATGAATCATTGAAGGCCGCACATTTATGGGCTGTAGATCGTGGCATTACCAAAAACTATGTGTCTGATGTGATTGAAGGTGTGAATAACTATCTTCGTTATCTTAAAAACATTGGGGCGATTCTTGGTGGTGAATGTTGGGCAGATCCTGATTTAAATACGGCTGATGTGATTAAATCTGGCAAGGTCTATTTTAATTTTGACTTTACCCCAGTATATCCAGCCGAACACATTGTCTTCCGCTCACATCTTGTGGACGACTATATCAAAGATATTTTTGCGTGAGGTATAAAGCATGAGCGGAGTAGCAAAGGATATTCGCAAGAATTTTAATATTTTTGTCGATGGTAAAGGTCATGCGGGTAAAACAGATGAATGTAACCCACCTGAACTTGAATTAGAAACGGAAGAATATCGTGCGGGCGGTATGGATGCCCCAATTGATATTACAGTCGGTATGAAAAAGCTGACTGCTGATTTTACACTTAACTCGCATGATCGTGATGTACTTTCACTGTTTGGAGTACGTGAAGGCAAATCAACTGCCTTTACTGTCCGTGAAGCAATGGAAAGCTTTGACGGTACAGTGACCGCAGTCGAACATCAAATGCGTGGCAAGATTATCAAAATTGCCCAAGGAACCTCTAAACCAGGTGAGCCACCTAAGGATAAATATGATTTATCCCTCACCTATTACAAACAAACCATTGGCGGTCAGGTTGTCCATGAAGTAGATGTGATCAACATGGTACGTATCATTAATGGCGTAGATGTTTTAGAAGACATCCGTTCAGCATTGGGAATGTAAAAAAATGACAGTAGCAGAATTACCAGAATATATCGTGGAATGTGCTGAAGGTTATAAGATCAGTTTGAATAAACCGATCACGATTGATAGTGCCAGTGTACAAGTGCTAACCATGCGTGAGCCAACTGTGCAGGACATGTTGGTGGCTGAGATGCAAGCCAAAGGGCAGAGTGAAGCCAATCAGGAAATTGCGATGTTTGCCAATTTGTGCAGTGTCGCGCCAGATAATATTAAAGGTGCAACACTGAAAGATTATCGCCGTATTCAGGAAGCGTTTAAACTTTTTACTGCATGAGTGTTGCGGTTTTACGATCGTATGTACTCGGTTTAGCCTCTCACACATCTTGGTCATTGTCAGAAATAAGGCAGTTAAAAATTTCAGATTTGCTGTGGTGGTGTGAGGGGTTGCCAAAGGAGGAGGGCTAGATGCCTTCCTTTTTTAATGCCTCATATCATGTCGAAAAAAGGACATTGTTTTTTAAAACCATATAAATATATTTTTTTGACTGATTGATTTAAAGCATTCTATTAGCTTTAATACCTCTAATAATTAGAGGTATAACTAAATTATGAAAATTTTAACTTTAATGTGGGTACTCATTTTTCAGATTGTTTTCATCACAAATGTTGATGCGCGGGGTGGTGGACGAGGTGGTGGAAAATCTTATAGTTCTTTAAGTCATAGTGGTTATTCTTCAAAAGGAAAATCTCGATCTTCTGGTAGTCGAGGCAGCACAGGTTCTGGTTATTCCAGCGGTTCTTCTGATTCATGTCCATGCAGTGGGTCTAATGATTGTGTAGGCCCGAGAGGAGGAATTTATTGTTATACCTCCGGTGGAAATAAGCGTTATCGCTAATTGCAAAAAATTCAAATCTTATTTAAAAGGCTTTAAAGTGTATAAGTTTCTATTATTTATTCTTTTTCCATATCTTTCTATCAATAGTTATGTGTGGGCAGACAATACATTAAGGGTGACTTATGAATCACCTGAAGTAAAAGCAAAAAATGCTTTACAACGACCATTGATACCTGTGAGCCAAGTGCTTAAAACATACAAAATTGAAGTTATAAAAACTGATGATTTGGACAAAAGTACAAAAGAGTTATTAGAGAAAGGATACTTGGTAATCGAACAAGACACTGTAAAGGCAAAAGTTCAGCCCTTTTTTCCAGATTTTGATTACAAAGAAACAGTTTATGGTTTTAAACAACAGGCAAAGAAATTAAAAACTCCTATAGTTGTATTTACTACAAAAAATCAAGGTCTTGAGTCAGTTGGTGCATTTAATTCTAGTCCAAATAAGCCACAAACACCGCGCAAAACTAATCTAAGTGTTAATCAGGAAAATTATAATACTGCTGATTTAAAAACAGTAGCAGTACCAGGGGCTGTAAATGAATATCTAGCTTATTATTTTATGGAATATTATTCAGTAACTGGAATATATCCTGTGAATATGAAGTTTACTGAAATTAATACGTCATATGGCTCGGGAGTTAAAGTTATAAGTGTCTCAAAAGGCTCTCCTGCTGATGGTATCATTCAAGAAAATGATATTATTCAGAAAATCAATAATGATCCTACATTAGAAGTTCAATCTTTTATAGAAGCTTCTAATTATATAAAGAAAGGAGTAACGACATTACAGATTTTAAGGAATAATGAAAAAATGCAAAAAGAAATTTTTATTGAATAATAGGTTGTTAATATAATATGGAAACATTTATAAAAATTATGGGGGTTATAGTTGCGTTATTGGTACCTTTAGCTTTGGCATATATCAATAATAAACTTGCCCATTTAAAGTATTCACATGAAAGTAAAAATGAGTTTTTAAAACTAGCCAAAGATTTTGAGGAAAAAGAAATCGAAAATCAATCAACTCTTTATAAAGATAGATTTGCAAAGTCACTGTTCAATATTGATACGTTAACTTACGAGGAAGCTAAGTTCTTTTGCCAATACGAAAATGCAGATCTATGGGTAAAAGAGTATGCAAAAATCAGGACGTTAATAAAAAGAGAACGTGATGAAGTTGGTCGAATAACTCGCTTAATTGTAAAGCATCATTGGTCTAGGCCAGTTTTAGGTTTTTTAGGTTATATCTTATTTGCTTCAATTGGTTTTATTCCATTTGTAATGATGAATAAATTTATAGGATTGGTTGTTGAAGCTTACAATAAAGGAATTCCATTAATTATTTTTATTATCACATTGATTCCATTAGCTTCTTTATATTTGGGTTATTTTTGCTTACGGTATGTAGAGAAATATGGAGAAAGTAAAAATTTTATACTGGATTTTTATAAGTATGCATTTAGAGTAGATACTGACGTGACATAATTGTTCTTAAGACATAAGTACCATAGAAAAGTCATTTGGTTGACAAAAGTGAAAATTAGCAATAAAAGTTGGTTGACAAATGTTGAAATTAGCAATAAATAGTGAAAATTAATTGATTATGTAAGCTTGCTTTCATTTATTTCGTGATTTGAACATAATATAAGCAAGATGCGCTTAAGGCGATTGAAATGCCAAAATTAGACAAAAAGAGTGGAAAATTCACTCAGAATAGACTTGATCTGGGAGATTCATCTGTTCATCAAGAACAAGATGGTGATCTTGATTTTGTCTTAAAAATCCATGATGGCCACTTACATGATCTAGAAATTTCCAGTGTTGCAAACTTACTATCCGCATTAGGTCAAATCGTTGGCGTTAAACAAGCTAGCTTCAACACGATCAAAGAAGGCTCAACGACCATTGCCGTTACAGTTCCAAGTGACTGTAGATCATTGGCCATGTCCAATGTGATGAAGGATACTGCAGCAAAGCATAAGCAAATTGCCCGTATTCAAAAAGAATTAGGTAAATATGGTTTTCATCATGCTGAGATTTCTTACGGTAGTTTCAATGATAATGAAGTATATGAGCCTAAAGAAATTTTATATGTCTTTCCAGAACTAGAGACCCAAGAAGAATTCAAACAAGAAGAGTCTTTGGATGGTCGTCTAACTCGCCTACAAAAAGGTCGTGACAAATCAGATCACATCACCATCATTTTAAACAATGGAGTGGAAGTTCCAGCACAGTGTTCTCATAAGTTGCTAAAAGAATTACATCCATACTTTGATAACGACACAAATTTAAGATTTGAAGGGGAAGCGACTTACTTATCGAAATCTAATACTTATCAATTGACGCTAAAAAAATACATCATCAACAAGTTCCATGTCATTGAGGAAGTTAGCTTAGAAGAATGGATTGATGACTTTAGAGGTAAAGGTGCATCGAATTGGTCAAAGCACGATGACCCTATAGCTGAGTGGCTGAAGGAGCGACAAGATTGATTATCTTAGATACGAATGCCTTAATTACATTATTAACTAAAAATAAAGAAGAGGCAGAATATAAGAACCTTGTTGCTTTTCTCAATCAAGGAAAAAACTTTTCTGTGGCGCTACCGATGCCGGTAATTTCAGAGTTTATTGCGGGCGATGATAATGAAGCACGTTCTTTAGCTTTACTTAAACCAAATTCCAAGTTTAAAAATTTGGATTTTGATGCAAAAGCTGCTTTAAGTGCAGCCAAAGTTTATCGTGAATATCATAAATTACCAAAAAATAGAAAGGCTCAAGAGCCACGTCAAAAAGTTAAAGTTGATATTCAAATCATTGGAATAGCACTTGCTAATAATGCCACAGCCATTGTTTCTCATGATCAAGGAATCAAGACTGTTGTGAATGAGCTTGGTTTGAGTCTGGCGATTTATGATTATATGGATAACAACTACTTTAAGCAGATGGCGAGCTTATTTATAACAGAAAGTAATAAGGTTCAATAGTAGCTAAATTTTATGCAAAGTCCTTTTTTTAAATATTTGATATTAATTTTTGTATTAACATATATTTTTTGTTTTTTAATATTTATTCCATATATTTTTTCTAATTTAATTGCATTTTTATTTGGGCTTATAAATTATAATTTCTTAATAATTTTTCATATTTTATTTTTTTTGCCGTTAGTTTTTATTTGATTTTACTTTAAAAAACACACTCATTTATTGGGTTTTAAGTTGAGTAAAAAATCAAAGTACATTATTATTTTTTCGATTATTTATGCTTTTGTTGTTTCTTGTGGTTTGAATATTTATTATGCATTAAAAAGAGAGTGGAATTCTGGTGATGTGATTAACATATTTGTGTTGGGTACATATATAGTGGCTCCATTGGTTGTTATCTGGGCATATATAGATTGGAAGTCCCCGAAGAAATATGAGCTTGAAAAAGAATATGCTGAAAAATTATTAGAAAACATCAATGAAGTTTATTTCTATATGTTTGAAAGGGTGAATACATTAAAGTATTTGTCAAGTATTAATCAACATGTTGTTCTATTAAATGGTTTGGTAAGAAGTTCAAAGAAATATAGTGATACTTCATTTTATTTAGCACATGGGTATTTTAATTTATTAAATTCCATAACAAGTAATAAAATTAACAAATCATTTTTAACTAATTTTGAAAGAATGGCTCAATTATTGGATGGACAAAGCAGTTATATTGAAGAGCAATATTTTATTTATTATAATTCTTTACCTAGTGATTTAAAAAATAATTATAGTATTACATGTACACCATATGGTGGGATTACACTAAATAGTCAACAAATAATGGCAAAATATCAATTAAATAGATATTTGACCGAACAATTAGATTCCGAATCTATTGAGGAAGATGGTGAAGTAATTACATTTAATTTAACTTTTAAAGAATTTATTGATAAATTTGAAGAGGAATACGAATTGTTAGTGAATGAGATAGTTGTTAAGTATATAAAAATTAAAGAAGGTTAAATAAAAAGCATCTTAAAATGCTTTTATAAGTTTATATTTAAATCAAAAAGGACTCATTTTATGAAAAAAGTGATATTAACAATTGTACTAGCATTGGGAGTAATTTCTGCTGCTGAGGCTAAATGGCAGGGGCGTGAACCATGTTCAGGAAAGAAAGGTGGAATTAAACACTGCACAGCAG
>NZ_JVOR01000056.1:0-4608 GCF_001054715.1 Acinetobacter sp. 243_ASPC
GAGGTTAAAACGTCCGAGCTTTAGCGAGGGCATAGGGCTGTTTTATTTTCTGTATTTTCCTTTTTTATCTTTTAAAAAGCTTTTAAAAGCTTTTAGACCCCCTTCTAGCCCATATCTAGCAAGGCTTTCAGACTTTAAAAAAGTACTTTTACCGGACAACTAAGTACTTTTACCGGACAAAACGCATTTAAAAAAGTACTTTTACCGGACTTAAAAAGTACTTTTACCGGACATTAAGGTACACAAATTTAGATGTACTTTTTTTAAAAAAGTACAAAAATAATAGTCAAATTTTAAGCAATAATATACTATATAGGTACATATTCGAAAAAGTACTTAATAGGCATTGTAGTTATATGGACGAAAATAAAAAAACGTATCCACCTTCTTGGGTTGTGATGCAAAATAATATTCAAGAATGTTTTAAGAGTATGAATATTGATGAAAAGCGTATATTGATACTTGCTAGTCCAATTGCTAGAACTACTCAAGCAACAGAAAAAGATCCTATTATGATTACCGCTGAAAAATTCGCTGAA
Source organism: Acinetobacter sp. 243_ASPC (assembly GCF_001054715.1). Taxonomy (NCBI): domain Bacteria; kingdom Pseudomonadati; phylum Pseudomonadota; class Gammaproteobacteria; order Moraxellales; family Moraxellaceae; genus Acinetobacter; species Acinetobacter sp. 243_ASPC. The sequence goes on from NZ_JVOR01000056.1 coordinate 540, forward strand.
GAGTGTGGAATTAAAACGCATTCAGCATATACACAGTTAGAAGTAGCAAGTAGAAATCTGATTAAGCGTAGTTTTTCTTATAACAATGAAAGAGGGAAACGTGTTCTGTCTAATTGGGTAATTGATTGCATTTATGAAGATGGAGGTATTGCAATTCGATTCCCTGAGATCGTTTTATTGATGCTTACAGAATTTGATAAATTAAATCCATATACAAAGTACAAAAAAGACATCGTACTTAGTCTAAAAAAAGATTACTCATTCGATTTTTATCACTTAGCTAAAAAACATCAGGCTATGGGAAAATTTGAAATGTCTTTAGAAAAAATAAGAACTGAATTTGGCTTACCTGAGTCTTATCACGATCTAAGTAATCTAAAAAAACGTGTTATCAATCCATCACTAGATGAGATCACAGCTAATACAGATATTGCCCTAACTTATGAAAACGTTAAAAAAGGGCGTTCTGTGGTTGGCTTTAAGTTTACTGTCAGAGAGAAGCCCAAGCCTAGATTAATAGCATCAGAGCGAGAGCAAGAAACACTAGATATATTCCGCAGTCTGTCTGATGGTCAAATCAATACCTACAGCTCTATTTTGTCAAAAGTAGGTAGTATTAGTGATCTAGCTGGAGCAAAAGACTATCAAGCATTTGCAATTTGGATTGCTAATATTTTACGAGATCCAAAATCAGTCAGAGAGGAAACCGCAAAACGTATATTTAAAGCCTTGCGGACTGAAACAGATTTTAAAGGTTAAAAAGCTGTCTATCCCGATCTTCTGTTAAATACTCGTTGAGTTCAGCGAGTATTTTTTCTTTATTGGCTTCATTGGCATTCATTTTTTTAATCAAATAAGAACCAAGCAAAATTTTACGTCTAGTATCGTCCTTTCTTTCCTGCTCTTTTTGCTTTGATTTTTCTCTAGCTTCGATAGCCTGTTTACGAGCCTTTAACTGTTTCAACTTTTCTAACTGGGCTTCAATTTTCTTTTCGAGAGTTTCAGCAGCTTTTGTCATAATTCAGATTTCGGGATATAGAAAACCACTCAAGCATAAGGCCCTATGAATTGAAATTCAAGCGGGCTATATGCTATCGTGTTTTTCATGAAATGCGCACTTACGACTTTGATTTCATCCAAGTCAAAGTTTGCGTAAGGGGAATCCCCTTAACCCCAAAAATCGCTACGCAATTTTTAAAAGCAAGAGCAAAACCATTACAAGGCTAAGGCATGGCAATTTATCACTGTTCGACGAAGACCATTAACCGAAGTTCGGGACGAACTGCGGTTGCATCTATGGCTTATCGTGCAGGAGAAAAATTGAAAGATGAACGAACAGGATTAACGCACGACTTTACGAGAAAAGAAGGTGTGGTTTATACCGAAATTATTTCTAATTTGGATATTGGATTAGACCGAAGCCAAGTCTGGAATATGGCAGAAAAATCAGAGAACCGAAAAGATGCCCGAACAGCACGTGAATGGGTGATTGCTTTGCCTGATGAATTAGATGAAGAACAACGAAAAGAACTGGCAAAAGAGTTTGCGCAATCTTTAGTAGATCGTTATGGAGTAATTGCGGATTTAGCCATTCATGCGCCTAGTCAGAATGGCAGTGATAAAAATCATCATGCGCATATCTTACTGACAACGCGCAAGGCCGAATTAGATCCAGAGCAGGATTTAGTTCTTAAAGATAAAGCCGATATTGAGTTAAGTAATACCAAAAGAAAAACACTTGGTATGGGAACAAGCCAGGAAGAAATTAAACAGATTCGAGCCATCTGGGCAAACTTAGCCAATCATGCTCTGGAATATGCAGGTTATCAGGAAAGAATCGACCACCGCAGCTATGCCGATCAAGGTAATCAGCTACAAGCCACCATACATGAAGGCAGTAAAGTCACCCAGATGCGCAGAAAGGGCATAGATACTGAAATTAGCCGTTTCAACGACACGATCAAACAGCAGAACAGCCAGCAGCTCCAATACAAACAACAGCACAAGAAACAGACCTTAGAACAGGGTTTCAACCGTGTTGAAAAAGGCTTTGAGCAATGGAAGAAAGATCAGGAAGCTAAACGCCTAGAACTGGAACGTAAACAGCAATTGAAGCTACAGCAAGAACAAGCCATGAAGCAGAAACACCGCAAAAGCATGAAAAGAAGTGGACCATCGCTATGAGCAGCCAAAATGATTTAGACGACCAGTTATATATTTTATTGGCATCCATGAAGGAATACAGGGAAGCCATAGCAGACGATAACAAGCGATTAGAGACGTTTTACAATAAAGTAGCTAGTGGGGTACTACAATAGAGCAAAAAAACCCTAAATAACGCAAATCAGGAAGCTACACGCGCCCTTCAAGGTCGTATTCAGGAGTTAGATAAAGCCACCGATAAATTGAACTACAGATTTATTGCCTTGTTGTGTGCAATTTTCCTTAGTCTGGTATTAGTTTTCCTGTCTTTTATATTTTTATTCATTCCAAGTTTTGATGAAATCCAGCAGCGTCGAGCAGAAGCAGCTTGGTTAGAACAGAGTTACAACCTAGATATTAAAAATTGTAATGGTAAAGCTTGTGTACGGATCATGAAAAATGACTGTCACGGAACGAATAAAGATTACTGTGTGATTGATCCTAAATAATTACTGGTAAGTACTTTGCTCGGTTCTTCTCTTAATCTTATCAATACCGGATGTCGCAAAGTGGCTCGACTTTGAAACATGGCAAAAGCCATATTTCAAAGTGTCGAGCTTTACTTTTCATTTTCTATGTCCTATCTATTTGTCATAAGGAAGCATACTTTCATAGCACTAATAGTGGACTTAATCATGAGAATGTATTTGATTTTCCTGGCTTTTATAATAATGTTTCTTATTTTAACTCTAGTTGTTAAATCCAATAATGATCGGAAAAAATTTGAAGTATTCAATGAAATAGAGACAATAAACAAGTTGATACAAAAAAAACCATAATTTTTTTATGGTTTTTTATATTTTCAAATAGTGTTTTAGCAAAAATAATTAAATTTCGTATAACAATCATTATGTTAAATAGAATCAAAAAACCTCCAATAAAATCGTTATAGTATTATTATTTATTGAGTAGATAAGAGAATTAAATTAGTGAAATACTCAAATGAAAAAATAGTAAAAGCTCTCTTACTTTCTCCTTTACCACTACTTTTTTTCACAGCAGTCCTGTTTATCGTAATGAATCAGGAATACAGCCTATACTCGATTTTAGTGGTTCTTGTAGGGCACGGTCTTGTCTACTTGGCTTATTGTATTTTGACTGTACCTTTCAGCTTCATATTCTCAATTCTTTTAAATCGTTATAACAGTCTTAATTTATTAACTATCTGTATTGCCTCTATAATTATTGCTACTCCATTTTTTATTCTTTTTGGATGGAGCCACACAGGAGAAATTTCGAAAGAGTGGTGGAAGATGTATACAGATACATGGACTATCTTTATGGCTCTATTTCCTGGCTTATGTTATTGGCTATTTCTGATTAACCTAAAAGATAAGAAATCAAAGAATATTGAATAAACCATTGCATAGAGATTCTTAAATTTCCCTAAAATTAACATAATACACCTTATACGAAATGCGTTATAATTCCACTTAGAAATCAATGCTGTAGTTTCTAGTTTATAGCCCAATCGAGCCCGTTTGGGCTTTTTTTATGATTTTTCATGTTCCACGGATATTCTTTAATCAATGTTCCACGGTTTTGATTAGATATTTTAATCATTCCAGTAAGAGCCGAGCGAGTGTCTACGAGCGACCACCTAGCATTAAAATTTCGCTCCTGCCTTTTCCCTGATTACAAGCTCACTTTTGCTTCGTAACGAAAGATACAGAGCATCCCGAATGGGTGCGAACTGTATTGGTCAAATTCTAGACGAGCGAAGCGAGCATAAAAACTACTGAGCGAAGCGAAGGCATAGTTTCTTTTTTTATTAAATCCTCAATTCATATTTGAAAAAAACAGCCCCTCAACCGAGCGAAAGCGAGGTTAAAACGTCCGAGCTTTAGCGAGGGCATAGGGCTGTTTT
>NZ_JVOR01000057.1:0-12802 GCF_001054715.1 Acinetobacter sp. 243_ASPC
TTAATGGCGGGATCACTGATTTTAAGTCGACCAAATCCGGCATCGATACGGCCTTCTTTTAATGCTTCGGTTTGTGCCTTAGTGCCCATTTCGTAAAGTTCAATGCGTAAGTTGGGGTGCGCCTGACGATACAAATGAATAATCCGTGGCAGTAAACCAAATAGGAGCGAACCCACAAATCCGATACGAATGGTTTTTTCAACCGAGGCAATACGCTTGGTCATGGAAACCATTTGATCGACATTCGACAATAGTTTGATGGCGTACTGATAAAAAAAGTGACCTTCAGGTGTTGTCTTGACCGGTCTGCTGCCGCGCTCTAAAAGCTGAATCCCCAATTCTTCTTCAAGATTTTGAATTTGTCGGCTTAAGGGCGGCTGTGCAATGCATAATTTGTCTGCGGCTTTGGTGAAGCTTTGCTCCTCAACCACCGCCACAAAATAGCGGAGATGTCTAAGTTCCATTTAAAAATACTCCATAGGTATTTTATTATACAAATAATGTGTTTGAACTTATTAAAACATTCTTTTAAGGTATAAACAAGCAAGAAAGACAAGAAGAAGGCAAGGGCTTGACCCATTAAATGCTTTCTTCAATTTGGAAAATTGAAAGCTGAAATGGATATTCGTTTTATTCGACGGTTCTGCCGTTAAGTAAACATTTTATGCGTTGCGTTATTTAATTGAATGTTTGACTAAGCACAGCGTTTTGCTCTGGCCTAGACAAGTTTCTTATTTTGGAATGTTGGAGAAAGGATATGCCACGTATTCCCGTCATTAATACTAGCCATCTTGACCGAATTGATGAACTGCTTGTAGACAATACCGAAACAGGTGAATTTAAGCTACATCGTTCTGTATTTACAGATCAGGCACTTTTTGATCTTGAAATGAAATACATTTTCGAAGGAAATTGGGTTTACTTGGCTCATGAAAGCCAGATTCCCAATAACAACGACTATTACACCACCTATATTGGCAGACAACCGATTTTGATTGCGCGTAATCGCAACGGTGAACTTAACGCCATGATTAACGCATGTTCACATCGTGGTGCACAGCTGTGCCGTCATAAGCGTGGTAATAAGGCCACATATACTTGCCCATTTCATGGCTGGACCTTCAATAACTCAGGAAAACTGTTGAAGGTGAAAGATCCAAGCGATGCCGGTTATTCAGATTGTTTTAATCAGGACGGTTCGCACGACTTAAAAAAGGTGGCGCGTTTTGAAAGTTACAAAGGTTTTTTATTTGGTAGCCTGAATCCTGATGTACCGTCACTGCAAGAGTTTTTAGGGGAAACCACCAAAATTATCGACATGATTGTCGGGCAATCCGATCAGGGTCTTGAAGTACTACGTGGTGTTTCGACCTACACCTATGAAGGAAACTGGAAGTTGACCGCAGAAAACGGAGCAGATGGCTATCACGTTTCGGCGGTGCACTGGAACTATGCAGCCACCACGCAGCATCGTAAAGAAAAACAGGCAAGCGATACCATTCGTGCGATGAGTGCGGGCTCGTGGGGGAAACATGGCGGTGGTTCATATGGATTTGAACATGGTCATATGTTGCTCTGGACACAATGGGGTAATCCGGAAGACCGACCAAACTTTCCTAAAGCAGCGGAATATACCGAAAAATTCGGTGCTGCAATGTCGAAATGGATGATCGAACGCTCACGTAACTTGTGTTTATATCCAAACGTGTACCTGATGGATCAGTTTGGTTCGCAAATTCGTGTTTTACGTCCAATTTCGGTCAATAAAACCGAAGTCACCATTTACTGTATTGCGCCTGTAGGTGAAGCACCCGAAGCGCGTGCACGCCGTATTCGCCAGTATGAAGATTTCTTTAATGCATCTGGAATGGCGACACCAGACGATCTTGAGGAGTTTCGTGCCTGTCAGGCTGGTTATGCAGGTATTGAGCTGGAATGGAACGACATGTGCCGCGGATCAAAACATTGGATTTATGGACCAGACGATGCCGCTAATGAAATCGGATTAAAACCGGCTATTAGTGGTATTAAAACTGAAGACGAAGGCTTGTATTTGGCACAGCATCAATACTGGCTCAAAAGTATGAAACAAGCGATTGCTGCGGAAAAAGAATTTGCATCGCGTCAGGGAGAGAACGCATGAATGCTACAGCACTTTTAGACACCATCAGCATCGAACAGATTAGCCAGTTTTTGTATAGCGAGGCCCGTTTTTTAGATGATGAGCAATGGGATGACTGGCTTGAATGTTACGCACCTCAAGCCTCATTTTGGATGCCCGCGTGGGACGATAACGACCAGCTTACTGAAAATCCTCAAACTGAGATTTCGCTGATTTATTATCCAGATCGCCAAGGTCTTGAAGATCGAGTGTTTCGGATTAAAACCGAGCGTTCATCGGCGACCATGCCAGATACGCGTACGGCACACAATATTAGCAATATCGAAGTTGAATCACGTGATGGCCTTCAAGTCACAGTACGTTTTAACTGGAATACGCTCAGTTTCCGCTATAAAAACAGCTACAGCTATTTTGGCATGTCACGCTATGTAATCGATTTTTCAGGTGAACAACCAAAAATCTTGAGCAAGTATGTGGTGCTTAAGAATGATTACATTAATCAAGTCATTGATATTTATCATATCTAAATCAGTTGTACCTCAGTCAAACGGACACTTGACTGAGGGTTTATGAGTTTATATTTGAATAGGATTCCTGCCATGTCAAACCATCAAGTAGCACTTCAATTTGAAGATGGCGTTACCCGTTTTATTCGCGTCGCTCAAGGTGAAACCTTATCCGATGCCGCATACCGTCAGCAAATCAATATTCCAATGGACTGTCGTGAAGGCGCGTGTGGTACCTGTCGTGCCTTTTGTGCATCTGGCAACTATGACATGCCTGAAGATAATTACATTGAAGATGCACTCACCCCAGAAGAAGCGCAGCAGGGTTACGTTTTGGCATGTCAATGTCGTCCAACTTCGGATGCTGTATTTCAAATTCAGGCATCTTCTGAGGTATGTAAAACCAAGATTCATCACTTTGAGGGCACGTTGGCGCGGGTTGAAAATCTGTCGGATTCGACCATCACCTTTGATATTCAGCTCGATGACGGTCAGCCCGATATTCATTTTCTGGCAGGGCAGTATGTCAACGTGACGCTGCCGGGCACCACGGAAACACGCTCGTATTCGTTTAGCTCACAACCGGGCAATCGCTTAACCGGGTTCGTGGTTCGTAATGTGCCGCAAGGTAAAATGAGCGAGTATTTAAGTGTGCAGGCCAAAGCAGGCGACAAAATGAGCTTTACTGGACCATTTGGTAGTTTTTATCTGCGTGATGTCAAGCGTCCTATGCTCATGCTGGCTGGCGGTACGGGAATCGCGCCGTTTTTATCGATGTTGCAAGTACTTGAGCAAAAAGGCAGTGAGCATCCGGTACGACTGGTGTTTGGCGTAACCCAAGATTGTGATCTGGTGGCGCTTGAACAACTCGATGCACTTCAGCAGAAACTACCATGGTTTGAATATCGTACTGTGGTGGCACATGCAGAAAGTCAACATGAACGTAAAGGTTACGTCACAGGTCATATCGAAAATGACTGGCTAAATGGCGGTGAAGTTGATGTGTATCTGTGCGGACCGGTTCCTATGGTGGAAGCGGTGCGAAGCTGGCTGGATACACAAGGGATTCAACCGGCGAACTTTTTATTTGAAAAATTCTCTGCCAACTAACTCAAAACGGAGACCGATATGAATTCGACACAACGTTTTGAACATAAAGTTGTCATTGTAACAGGTGCAGCTCAAGGCATTGGTCGTGGTGTTGCACTACGGATTGCCCAAGAGGGAGGGCGTCTGATATTGGCCGACCGTTCTGATCTGGTTCAGGCGGTATTGGCTGAGATCAAAGCCTTGGGCGCATTGGCAATTGCTGTTGAGACAGATTTGGAAACTTATGCTGGCGCAGAGTCGGTGGTATCACACGCAATTGCCGAATACGGACGCATCGACGTGCTGATCAATAATGTCGGTGGTGCAATCTGGATGAAACCCTTTCAGGAGTTTTCAGAAGAGGAAATTATTCAGGAGGTTCATCGCTCCCTATTTCCAACGCTCTGGTGCTGCCGTGCAGTACTTCCAGAAATGCTAAAACATCAACAGGGCACTATTGTGAATGTGTCGTCAATTGCGACACGAGGTATTCACCGAATTCCATATTCGGCTTCTAAAGGCGGTGTAAATGCCTTAACGGCTTCACTTGCCTTTGAGCATGCCCAGCATGGTATCCGTGTGAATGCGGTTGCAACGGGAGGAACTGAAGCACCGCCGCGTAAGATTCCACGTAATGTTCAGCCTTTATCGGAAAATGAACAAGTCTGGATGCAACAAGTGGTTGACCAAACCATTGATCGAAGCTTTTTAGGGCGTTATGGCAGTATTGATGAACAAGTCAATGCGATTACCTTTTTAGCCTCAGATGAATCTTCTTACATCACGGGCAGCGTGCTTCCGGTGGGTGGGGGCGATCAGGGATGATCTGATGGTCATTATTTAAAGGGAGACTGCAAGGAGGCATCATGACAACCCTGTTAAAAACAGTGAAGCAAGATTGGTCGTTATCGGCCACGATTGCAGGCTTTTTAGCGGTCCTGATTTCATACTCGGGCCCGTTAATTATCTTCTTTCAAGCAGCACAAAAAGCACACGTCTCGACAGAGATGATGATCTCATGGATTTGGGCTATTTCAATCGGTGCCGCTGTGACAGGCATTTTTTTATCTATTCGGTTTAAAACACCTGTAGTGACCGCATGGTCGGCACCCGGGACGGCATTGTTGGTTACCTTGTTTCCCAACATTAGTTTAAATGAAGCCGTTGCCGCCTACATTACCGCGGCAATTGTGATTTTTCTGGTCGGCATTACCGGCTATTTTGACAAATTACTCAAATGGATACCGCAGGGAATTGCTGCTGGCATGATGGCCGGCATTTTATTCCAGTTTGGTCTTGGGCTATTTCTTGCCACCGATACTTTACCGCTGATCGTGTTTAGCATGTTGCTGTGTTATCTGATCAGTCGACGCTTTTCGCCGCGTTACTGCATGCTTTGGGTACTTATTTGTGGTGTAGCGTTTAGTTTTTTTCTTGGAAAAATGAATCCAGTGCCGCTAGACTTTCACATTGCACGCCCGCAGTTTATTGCACCAGAGTGGTCATGGTTTTCAACCTTAAATTTGGCGCTGCCGCTAATTTTGGTGAGCTTAACAGGGCAGTTTCTGCCTGGTATGGCCATTTTAAAACTCAGTGGGTATAACACACCCGCCAAACCAATTATTGCCGCAGCAAGCTTGGCCTCGTTGTTTGCTGCCTTTGCAGGTGGAATTACCATTGTACTGGCCTCCATTACAGCCACCTTATGTATGGGTAAAGATGCACATGAACTCAAAGACAAACGCTATATTGCTGGAATAGCAAATGGTTTGTTTTATATTTTAGGAGGTGTGTTTGCAGGCAGTATTGTAGCGTTGTTTAGCTTATTGCCCAAAGAGCTGGTTGCTGCACTGGCCGGACTTGCGCTTTTGGGTGCAATAGCAAGCAATATTAAAATTGCCATGCAAGAAGATCAGCAACGAGATCCTGCATTGATTACCTTTTTGGCAACCGTTTCGGGTATGCATTTCTTGGGCTTGAGTTCGGTGTTTTGGGGGATGTGTATTGGCATGCTGGCCTATTTCATCTTACTAAAACCCAAAGCCAGTTAAATTAAATTTGTCATTTAGACCATTCGATTATTTCTATCATATTCGCTTTATTCTAAGGCGAATTTTTTTTTTAAGAGATGACATATCACTCAGCTTAATTTGTTTCTATTTCATTCCTGTTGAAACTACGATAGGTTTGAGTAATTCAATGCATAACAATTTTTTAACTCCTGAATATTCCTTTTATGAAGGTATTTGGCGATATTTGCTCGGCCATAGCAATGATCACATTATGAGCTAAATTTACTTTTTAAAATTCATTTTAATTTTAAGTATTTAATTTTTATGTTTTTATTTTAATTTTTAGCCTGAAAGTTTTTATTAAGATTTATTTTTAAATCAGATGTCGAAAAAATTAGTATACCAAAAAAGCATGAAAACATACTCTCTTGGGAATTGGAGTCGTCATGAGTTTCAGATACAGTTGGTCAGTATGGAAGGTATAGAAACGACTATCGAAATAAATAGGTTTGTGGTGTGTGAAGCAAGGTAAAGCTCAAGGCTGAGGCAAACCAAGCAAAGGTTAATTGAACCAATATGCACAACAGATTCAACGATAGCGTCGACAGATAAGTTTATCAAATGATGTTTTGGCGATTTCAAGGAGAAAGCCATGGAAGTTAAAATATTCAATACTCAGGATGTGCAAGATTTTTTACGTGTTGCAAGCGGACTTGAGCAAGAAGGTGGCAATCCGCGTGTAAAGCAGATCATCCATCGTGTGCTTTCAGATTTATATAAAGCCATTGAAGATTTGAATATCACTTCAGATGAATACTGGGCGGGTGTGGCATATTTAAATCAGCTAGGTGCCAATCAAGAAGCTGGTTTACTCTCGCCAGGCTTGGGTTTTGACCACTACCTCGATATGCGTATGGATGCCGAAGATGCCGCACTAGGTATTGAAAATGCGACACCACGTACCATTGAAGGCCCGCTATATGTGGCAGGTGCGCCTGAATCGGTAGGTTATGCGCGCATGGATGACGGAAGTGATCCAAATGGTCATACCCTGATTCTACATGGCACGATCTTTGATGCAGATGGAAAACCTTTACCAAATGCCAAAGTTGAAATCTGGCATGCCAACACCAAAGGCTTTTATTCACACTTCGACCCAACAGGCGAGCAGCAAGCGTTCAATATGCGCCGTAGTATTATTACCGATGAAAACGGTCAGTATCGCGTTCGTACCATTTTGCCTGCGGGTTATGGTTGCCCACCAGAAGGTCCAACGCAACAGTTGCTGAATCAATTGGGCCGTCATGGTAACCGCCCTGCGCACATTCACTATTTTGTTTCTGCCGATGGACACCGCAAACTGACTACGCAAATTAATGTGGCTGGCGATCCGTACACCTATGATGACTTTGCTTATGCAACCCGTGAAGGCTTGGTGGTTGATGCAGTGGAACACACCGATCCTGAAACCATTAAGGCTAATGATGTTGAAGGCCCATTCGCTGAAATGGTTTTCGATCTAAAATTGACGCGTTTGGTTGATGGTGTGGATAACCAAGTTGTTGATCGCCCACGTCTAGCGGTGTAATACACCAAAATGGTTCAAAATTATCAGGCGAGTGATCAAGATCACTGGCCTGTTTTTATTTCAGGGAAGGGTGGAGACAATTACGTGGACAATCAAATCATTCAGGAAATCGTAGATAAAATTTTAAGCGTATTGCCGAATCAGGCTGGGCAATTGGCACGCTTGGTTCGTCTGATGCAGTTTGCTTGTGACCCCACCATTACCGTCATTGGTAAATATAATCATGGTAAAAGCCGACTACTCAATGAGCTGATCGGGACAGATATTTTTTCTGTTGCCGATAAACGAGAGACGATTCAACTGGCCGAACATAAACAAGATCAGGTACGTTGGTTGGATGCACCCGGACTCGATGCAGATGTTGCGGCAGTGGATGATCGTCATGCTTTTGAAGCAGTCTGGACACAGGCAGATATTCGCCTTTTTGTGCATTCAGTCCGAGAAGGCGAACTCGATGCAACCGAGCATCATCTTTTACAACAACTTATTGAAGATGCAGACCATAGCCGACGCCAAACCATACTGGTCTTGACCCAGATAGATCAGATACCGGATCAGACAATTTTAACCCAGATCAAAACTTCAATTACACAGCAGGTACCCAAACTCGATATTTGGGCTGTTTCGGCCACTCGCCACCGTCAGGGCATTGAAAATGGAAAAACCTTGCTGATTGAAAAAAGTGGAATCGGTGCATTGCGACATACACTTGAGCAGGCACTTGCTCAGGTTCCATTGGCACGAGCGTATGAAAAGAATAGATTGCTGTCTGGTTTGCATCATCAACTCAATCAGTTATTACTCGATCAAAAACGTGTACTTCAGCAACTACAACAGACACAGCAGCAGCAATTACATGACTTTGATACAGGACTCATCAACATACTCGATAAGATTCGAGTAGATCTTGAGCCCATTGTAAATATAGATGGCCAAGATCAAGCACTTAATCCAGATTCATTTGCCACGATGTTTAAAAATACAGCAGCCAAGCAGCAACGTGCCAAAGTGCAGATTGCTTACTCACGTGCCTGTATCGAGATCAATAGCCATCTCATACGTCACGGTGTGGTGGGTTTACCTACAGAGCAGCAAACTACGATTAAAAGTATTGATACGGTCATTGTTGCGGTTTTTGGAATTTCAGTGAAATTTCGCGATCAGCTACGTGCATTGTTTTATACCGATACCGAACGACAACGCTTGCAAAGAGAGTTTCGATTTTATTTTGAAAAGTCAGCAGGCCGAATGGCTTTAGCTGCCAAGATTGAGCAGACAATTCGACAGCAAGGGTGTATTGAAAATGCAATGATGGCGTTGCAACAGATGGAGAGTGCAGCATGACCAGCGGCGGACACATTCAATTGTTTATCGAACACACCCGGCAGATTGCGACTGCCCAAGGGGATATACAGTTGGCATTGCAATCGATGCAGCAATGGCGCGAAGCATTTGCTACAGCTTTAAAACAAAATACCTTTGATTTAACGGGCTGGTCAACGCAGGCAAAAATCGCCAATCAACTCAAGCAATTTAACCATAAGCTTACAACGCATGTATCGAATTGGGATACCGAATGGCATACTTTTAGTGCTGCTCAATCGGTTGCCGAAGTATTTCATGATCGGGTGATGTTGCTTGTATTCGGTAAGTTCAATGCTGGAAAGAGTTCATTGTGTAACTTACTGGCCGAATGCTTTCGTTCTCACGGACAAACCGTGCAATATTTTCATGTTCAAAATGAACAGATATTTTATACCGAATCTCGCTTACGCGAAGGTGCAACCGAGACGACAGCGCAACTACAGGGCGTATGTCTGGGTGAAAAACTTATTTTGCTAGATACCCCAGGTTTGCATTCTGGTACTCAGGAAAATGCAGCGCTCACACTAAAATTTATCGACAGTGCAGATGGTGTGCTGTGGCTCAGTAGCGCAACTTCACCGGGTCAGGTGCAAGAGCTAGATGCACTGGGGCGCGAATTAAAGCGTCATAAACCTTTATTTCCTGTTATTACCCGAAGCGATTTTGTCGAAGAAGATGAAATTGATGGTGAGCTATGCGCAGTGCTTTGCAATAAAAATTCAGAACAACGCGCGTTACAAGAGTCTGATGTATTGATGCGTGCGCAAGAAAAACTGCACAGTATGCAAGTGGACGTGAGTTTATTAAAGCCGCCCGTGTCCGTTTCAACTCAAATGGCGCGTGAAGCAGATATGACCCCACAAGCCATGAATGAGGCTGGTTTTGAGCGATTATTTGCAGCACTTTTGGCCCTTATTGAGCCTGCTTTGCGCTATAAGCAGCGTAAACCTGCCGAAGTATTGTTGCATTTTTTGCAAGAACACGTCATTGAGGGTTTAAGGCTTTACCTGCAACCCGATCTAGAGCAAATACAACAGGACCTCAAACAGGCTCAAGATGATTTACGACAGCTACACACCGATTTAGCCGAGGCAATCTGGCGTAGCGTATTGCCTGAGCTGCCACAACTTCTTGAGCAACATGCAAATACACAAGATATTGATGCCGTAGTGAATAGTTTGAACGAGTGGATAAACGTCGCATTCGAACAACAGGTTGCAATTCAGCTTGATGCTTATGGTTTAAATTTGGATTCGCTTAGCAAGATCGAAAAAACCGAAAAAATGCAGTATGAACGCATTGCGGGAATGTTAGTGCATGATGGCTTGTACACGACTCTTACGCAGCAGATTCAACAAGCTGTCAAAGCTTCCACGAGTGAATTGATTGAGCAGTGTCAGGCTCAACTTGAGCAGTCAATCAAACATATTCAAACACTCGATGAAACGTTCATCGATTACAGCGCAGCACTCGGTCAACTCAGCCAAGCGCTACGCGTTGAATAAATAGTAGCAAATTTTTCAGACATATTTTATTCGATGAGTGGCCTGATATGGTGCGTTGTAAACACCTCCTGTACACAGGCGAGAATTTTAGGAATGTAATTACTGTGGTCCATATTTCGCACTGCGAGTGAAATTGGGCTATAGGCATCATCATCTAAAATTGGAATATAAAGCAGATTCTTCACCCCAATATCCATGGCAGACGCCGGGACGATGCAGACGCCTTCACCTGCTGCCACCAAGCCGAGCGCCAGTTGAATTTCGCGTATTTCGGTGAGTTTGGATGGTACTAGGCCCAGCTCGGTAAAGAGTGACTGAATAAAGGTCGCAAAATTAGGTTTTTGAGAGACAGGGTACAGCAGCATCGGTTCGTCAATAATTTGAGAGAGATGAACTCCTGTTGCTGCAAACTGATTGAGGTGATGATGCTTATGGATTGCAAGTTTGAGCTGTTCTTTATGTAACACGATACGTCGAATTGCAGGATCGGTAATTTTGAGCCGACCAAAACCCAGATCGATTTTTCCCTGCTTAAGGGCATTGATTTGATCTTTGGTGCCGCATTCGATAAGTTCGATGTGAATTTCAGGATTTTGTTGACGAAACAGATAAATAATTTCAGGTAACAAACCATACAGTAAGGAGCTGACGTAACCAATTCTCAAGGTTTGACTGACCGTTGCAATCCGTTTTGCCATTGAGGACGCTTGTGCAGTATGAGTCAAAATCTGCACAGCATGCTGATAAAAAAACATGCCTGCTTCAGTCACTTTAGCCGGTCTGGAGCCGCGTTCAAATAGCTGAATTCCCAATTCTTCTTCGAGTTTTTGAATTTGTCGGCTGAGGGGCGGCTGGGCAATACACAACTTTTCAGCAGCTTTGGAAATGCTTTGCTCTTCAACCACGGTCACAAAATATCTGAGGTGTCTTAGTTCCATTTATACGCCCTAATTGGTTTTATATACCTTTTTAGTATGCAAAAATACCAAATTGTTTATCGTTTTTATTATTACATTAATTTAAGGTATGTAAATAGTATTTATTGAAAAGAAGATGGACCGATGTATAAATCAGTGGAAACTATTTTAGTCGATATTCCAACTATTCGTCCGCACAAGCTTTCGGTCACCACGATGCAGACGCAGACATTGGTTTTGATCAAAATCATCACGGAAGATGGCATTGTAGGCTGGGGCGAAGCGACCACGATTGGTGGATTAAACTATGGCGAAGAAAGCCCAGAAAGTGTTAAAGCCAATATCGACACCTATTTCAAGCCATTGCTCTTGTCCATCAAGGCGCCTTTAAATGTGGCTCAGACCCTAAAATTAATTCGTAAAAGTATCAATGGCAACCGCTTTGCCAAATGTGCAATCCAAACTGCACTTTTAGAGATACAGGCTAAACGACTGAATATACCCGTGAGCGAATTGCTGGGTGGACGTATTCGTGATCGATTACCTGTGCTGTGGACACTGGCTTCAGGTGACACCGATAAAGATATTGCCGAAGCAAAAAAAATGATCGAATTAAAGCGTCACAATACCTTTAAATTAAAAATTGGTTCAAATCCGCTACAGCACGATGTCGATCATGTAATTGCCATAAAAAAAGCACTTGGCCCGGAAATCAGTGTGCGTGTAGATGTGAACCGTGCATGGTCTGAACTTGAATGTGTTAAAGGGATTCAACAGCTTCAAGATGGTGGGATCGATCTGATTGAGCAGCCCTGTGCGATTGAAAATACAGATGCTTTAGCACGTCTGACTGCACGTTTTGATGTGGCCATTATGGCAGATGAGGTCTTGACTGGCCCAGACAGTGCCTATCGAATTGCCAAAAAATCGGGTGCCGATGTGTTTGCAGTAAAAGTCGAACAATCGGGTGGTCTGATTGAAGCCTGTGAAGTGGCAAAAATTGCGCGTCTTGCTGGAATCAGTTTATATGGTGGCACCATGCTTGAAGGGCCTGTTGGCAGTATTGCATCGGCACATGCCTTTAGTACCTTTGAAACACTGGAGTTTGGCACTGAACTGTTCGGGCCTTTATTGCTAACACAAAGCATTTTGAAGACACCTTTGCAATATGAAAACTTCGAGCTGGTGGTTCCCAATACGCCAGGTCTGGGAATTGAGGTCGACGAAGACAAACTCGAACAGTTACGCCGTCATTAAGGAAGAGGAAATTTACTATGTTGTTTCAAGTTCGTATGGATGTGCATTTACCTGTTAGCATGCCTACTGATCAGGCCAATCAGATTAAATCGGTCGAGAAGGCTTATTCACAAGAGTTGCAACGCCAAGGCAAATGGCGTCATATCTGGCGTATTACCGGACAATATTCCAATATCAGTATTTTTGATGTCGAAAGTAATGAAGAGCTACATACGATTTTACAAGGCTTACCGCTATATCCGTATATGAAAATTGAAGTCATGGCGCTCAATCGTCATCCGTCTTCTGTGCGTGATGACGATAGTTGATATGTCAGTAGAGATGACACTTCATCGGTGTTCATCTCTTAGGTTTATGGTATTTCTTTATTTTCCGTTTTCATCCAAAGGTTGATGACATGATAGATAAAAGTGCAGCGACCCTAACGGAAGCGCTCTCCCA
>NZ_JVOR01000058.1:0-24227 GCF_001054715.1 Acinetobacter sp. 243_ASPC
AATTAATAAGGGTTTTGATTAAGTTTTTAAAGGGCTAAACTGTTTAAATATTTTTCAACTGATTAATATTGTTTATTTAATCAGCAGTAGATCAATTAAATTGACTCAATAAATTGGTTTTAAGTCTTAGTTTTTATCTTAATCTATTGAATTTAAAAATAATATTTTAAATAATTTGTTTTTTCTAAAGTTACATATTGTGTTTATGATGAGTTGTAAATAAATATGTAACTTTAGTCGTAGTGTGTCAAAAATTATCTTTAAGCGTACGAATTCGAGCAAACTCTTCAACGCTTTCGGTACGTAAAAATGGATTGGTCGCCAGTTCAATTTCAATACTGGATGGTAAGGTGATGATATTTTGTTCTCGCAACTGCTTTACCTGTTCATAACGCTCTTGTAGTGCAAGATTGTCGGGTTCGATGGTCAGGGCAAATTCGGCGTTAGACAAGGTGTATTCATGAGTACAATACACTTGGGTATCTGTTGGTAGTGCAGCTAGTCGGTTAAGTGAATGATACATCTGTTCAAAGGTGCCTTCAAATACACGTCCACAGCCCATCGCAAACAAGGTATCACCGCAAAATACACTGCGTAATGCTTCAACAAAATAGACAATATGCCCTAAGGTATGACCAGGCGTTGCAACAACTTCTACATGCAAGTCATGAAACTTGAATTGATCATCATGTTGTAGTGCATTTGAAATCAAATGAATTTTACTGAGCTCTTCACGCGGGCCAAATACAGGAATTTGGGTACCTTCGATCAAGTCTGGCACACCGCCAATATGGTCTTTATGCCAATGTGTTAGCCAGATTTGCGCAAGCTTGAGCTGATGTAATTGGCAATAGTCCTGAACAGGCTTTGCTTCCGTTGGATCGATCACCACAATTTCTGAAGTATGGGTGTCTCGAATAATCCAGATATAATTTTTAAGGCTGTTTTTTACATCAATATAATCAATTTGATAACGCATGACGGATAACCTGATCAAATGGTATGTACTGTTTTTATTTAATCACGATCTGCGTAGTGCAGCACCAGTAGATACGAAAAAATACAGCTTCAGATATAAAAAAACCCTCCGGAGAGGGCAGCAATCTAGCGAAGTTTAGAGAGCCAGTCGCCCAGCATTTGAATAAACTGCACCAGCAATAATAAGATGATGACCGTGAGAATCACCACACTGGTATCGAAGCGTTGGTAACCGTATGAAATCGCCAAGTCACCAATTCCGCCGGCACCTACTGCACCGGCCATTGCCGTTGCACCAATTAGACTAATAGTGGCTGTGGTTAAGTTTAAAATGAGTGAGCTACGTGCTTCTGGTAAAATAAACTTGAAAATGATTTGAAACGGAGAGGCGCCCATGGCTTGCGCAGACTCAATAATACCTTCGTTGACTTCAAGCAAGGAGGTTTCAATCAATCGGCCCATATAAGGACCAATATAAATAGTCAAGGGAACAATTGCGGCCCATGTTCCAATTGAACTTCCCACTAAGAATTTAGTCAAAGGAATCACGGCAATCAACAAAATGATAAATGGCAGTGAACGTAGGGCGTTTACAATTGGGTTGAGCAAGTGATAAATAAATCGGTTAGGTAAAATACCGTTTGGTCGTGTCACCAACAGCACAATTCCTTGGATAAATCCCCAGATGCCACCAAACAGCAGCGAGAAGCACACCATGTGAAAGGTTTCTTGAAGCGCTGTGACAAACTGATCAATCGAAAGTGAACTGTTCCAGAACGGTTGTGTCAATTCGGTCAGCCATTGCACAATTACGTCTCTCATACTTGTTCTCCACTTTGATTGACACTGACACCATGACGCTCTAAAAACTCGATCGCTTGCTGGATAAGGGTGTCGTCACCAAGTAATTGAACAAACATCTGCCCAATCACCGTGCCATCAATTTCGGTCATATTGGCAAACAAGATATTCAGACTAATATCAAACTGCTTGATCATCGATTGAATCACAGGTTCTTGGGCTGATTTACCTAAAAACTGTAGTCGATAAATACTGTGATGATGCTGATGTTCGAGCTTGTTTAAAATATTGACCGGTAAATGTTGTTGCAACACGGTCTGGATAAAGGTTTTTGTCGTTGGGTGCTGTGGACGGCTGAAAATTTCCACGGTCGGTCCGGTTTCAATCACATGACCAGATTCCATTACGGCCACATGGTCACAAATAGATTCAATCACGTCCATTTCGTGAGTGACCATCACAATTGTGATGCCTTGCTCTTGATTGATCTTTTTGAGCAATGCCAGTACGGATTTGGTGGTCTGTGGATCGAGCGCGGAGGTGGCTTCATCACAAAGCAAGATTTTAGGGTGATTGGCCAGCGCACGAGCAATACCGACACGTTGTTTTTGACCACCCGATAGCTCATCTGGAAAGGCATCTTTTTTGTGTGCCAGATCGATAAACTCGAGTAGCTCCATCAAACGTTTTTCGCGCTCAGCTTTGCTATAACCCAAGAGCTTCATTGGCATTTCAATATTTGCAGCCACAGTTTTGGTTTGCAATAAATTAAAATGCTGAAAGATCATACCTATATTTGCACGTTCCTGACGTAATGATGCTGCATTCAGGGCGGTAAAATCTTTTTGATTGATAATGACCTGTCCCTGTGTTGGGCGTTCGAGCAAATTAATCAAACGAATTAAGGTACTTTTACCTGCACCACTATAGCCAATAATGCCAAAGATACTGCCCGCCGGAATATCCAGATTAATCTGATCCAGTGCGCGAATCGTTTGGCCTTTCAGCTCGTAGTGTTTAGAAATGTTTTTAAATTGGATCATGTCGTCAGAAACTATACATAAAAGAAAAAACAGGCAAGTCGACCTTGCCTGTTTCAATTACACCATTATATTACTATTTTGATTCAGTAAGGTAGCTAATCGGCTTATTAACATCCACCTTCGTACCACCAAACTTCTCATCAATGAATTTTTTCACTGCTTCTGTATGGTAAAGCGTACCTAATTTTTGCAATACAGGATCGTTTTGACGTCCTTCAGCAGTCACCAAAAGGTTAACATACAGTTTAGTCGATTGATCTGCTGGCTCATAAAATACGGCATCTTTAAGAACGTTCAAGCCGCCTTCCATAGCTAAAGTGTTGCCTAGCACAATTCCGTCAACATCGCTTTTTACACGAACAGCTGTTGCCATTGGAATGGTTTTAAGCTGAATCTGTTTCGGATTTTCAATGACGTCGTTGGTTGTGCCCTGAATTGGGTTAAAGTCTGCTTTTAATTTGATTAAACCAGCAGTTTGCAACAATGAAAGTGCACGTGCTTCATTTGCAGCATCGTTTGGAATTGCAATGGTGGCTTTTGCTGGGAACTGATCAATTTTTTTATATTTGTCAGAATAAAGTCCCATTGGTTCAATATAAGTTGTCGAAACGGGTGCAACTTTATCTTTGCTTTCGGTGTTGTAAGCGACCATGTAATTATACGACTGGAATGCATTGACATCGATTTCTTTGTTTGCCGTCGCTTTGTTCATTGCCACGTAGTCAGTGAAGTTTTTCACTTCAAGATTAATACCTGCTTGTTTGGTTTCAGGTAGTGTCGCAATAAATTTCCAAACGTCAGTATCAGAACCTGTAGACGCCAGCACGATCTTTTTAGTCTGATCTGCAGCAGCTGCATTGCCTTGCTCAGGCTCTTTTTTGCTACAACCAGCCGCAAGCAATATGCTTGAGGTAAGAACAACACTCAATACTTTTTTCATCAGGTTTTTCCCAGTTACAGCGTTTTAATATCGTCCGGATATCATACTGTGTGTACATGATGATGTGTAGATGACAGTCATCCCAATCCAACGTTAAACGCAATAAAGTCAGTTAATCTTAAAAGTAGGCGAGTATAGTGTTTTTTGATCAGAACGCAAAACAATATAAACAAAAATATATATGAGTTTTTCTGAAAAGAGTTATTAGCCTGAGAGGCATCATAACAATAAAAAAACGCGCAAAAATGCGCGTTTTTTTAAGCTTTAAAATCAGGCTTGTTCGCGTGCAATCGCGCGGTATCCAATATCGCTACGATATTGCATGCCTGCAAAAGTCACCTGACCGCATACCTCAAGCGCATTGATTTGTGCTTCAAGTACGGTATCGCCAAGCGCAGTTACGCATAATACGCGTCCACCCGCAGTGATGATATGACCATCGGCTGTCGTGTCTGTGCCAGCATGGAAGATTTTAGTATCTTCTGGCGACTGGCCAAGACCTGAAATCACATCGCCTTTACGTACAGTTTCAGGGTAACCTTCTGCTGCAAGCACGATACCAATCGATTTACGCTCGTCCCACTCGGCTTCACTTGGCAACTGACCCTCAAGACCTGCTTGCACAAGATCCACCAATGATGATTTAAGGCGCATCATGATTGGCTGAGTTTCAGGGTCGCCAAAGCGGCAGTTGAACTCAATCACACGTGGTTGACCTTGTTCATCAATCATGAGGCCAGCATATAAGAAACCAGTATAAACATGACCGTCTTTGGCCATACCATCAACCGTTGGTCGCATAATGTCTTTCATGACACGATCAAACACGTCTGAAGTAACCACAGGCGCAGGGGAATACGCACCCATACCACCGGTATTTGGACCCTGATCACCTTCAAAAATACGCTTATGATCTTGAGAAGTGGCCATTGGTAAAATATTTTGACCGTCGATCATACAAATGAAACTAGCTTCTTCGCCTGCGAGAAACTCTTCAATCACGACACGTGAACCCGCATCACCAAATTTATTGCCTGCCAGCATGTCATCAATGGCTGCAAAGGCTTCCTCATTGGTCATCGCGACGATCACGCCTTTGCCGGCTGCAAGACCGTCAGCTTTAATCACAATCGGCGCGCCGTGCTGCGTTACATATGCTTTTGCAGCATCTACTTCAGTAAACACATCATAGAATGCTGTTGGAATCTGATGCTTTTTCAGGAAGTCTTTGGCAAACGCCTTAGAGCCTTCAAGCTGTGCGGCATATTGTGTTGGGCCCCAAATTTTTAAACCAGCTTCACGGCATGCATTGACCACGCCATTGACCAATGGTGCTTCTGGACCAACAATAATCAACTCAACCTGATTGTCCTTTGCAAACGCAATGATGGCTGGGTTATTTAAAATATCCAGTTCAACATTTTTGCATTTGTCTTCGGTTGCAGTGCCTGCATTACCGGGTGCAACAAACACTTGAGTGACTTGCGGATCTCGAGCGATCTTCCATGCCAACGCATGCTCACGACCACCGCTACCGAGAACGAGAATATTCATTGGGTTCATACTCCATGAGTCGAGAACCAAATCCTTCACTTTACCTTGCTGCTTGAGTACAAGACCCTCTCACATGGAGAGGGTAAGTCAAGATAAAGAACCGGAAAGTTTCTTATGCTTTAAATGAGTTTTAATTAGTGGCGGAAGTGGCGCATACCTGTAAAGACCATGGCAATACCATGTTCGTTTGCAGCAGCAATAACTTCTTCATCACGCATTGAACCGCCAGGTTGAATAATACACTTAATTCCAGCTTTTGCTGCATTATCGATGCCGTCACGGAATGGGAAGAATGCATCCGATGCCATCACAGCGCCTTCAACCACAAGGCCTGCATGTTCTGCTTTAATTGCCGCAATACGTGCAGAGTTGACACGGCTCATCTGACCTGCACCAATACCAATGGTTTGACGGCCTTTTGCATACACAATCGCATTTGATTTCACATACTTGGCAACTTTCCAAGCAAAAATCAGATCATCGATTTCCTGTTCTGTTGGTGCACGCTCAGTTACTACTTTAAGGTCGGCTGCCTTGATCATGCCAAGATCTTGATCTTGTACCAGTAGGCCGCCATTTACACGCTTGTAGTCGAGTTGTGCTGCACGTTCATCAATTGCTGGAAGTTCGCCACATACCAATACGCGAACATTTTTCTTCGCACCGGTAACCTCAAGTACGCCATCAGCAATACTAGGTGCAATAATTACTTCAACAAATTGACGCTCTACAATCGCTTTTGCTGTTTCAATATCAAGTTCGCGGTTAAAAGCAATGATGCCACCAAATGCAGATTCTGTATCAGTTGCATATGCCAAATCGTAAGCAGCTTTAATGCCATCTAAAGATACGGCTACGCCACATGGGTTAGCATGTTTAACAATCACACAGGCAGGCTTTGCAAATGACTTAACACATTCAAGTGCAGCGTCTGTATCGGCGATGTTGTTGTAAGAAAGCTCTTTACCCTGAAGTTGCTTCGACGTAGAAACAGACGCTTCAGTGGCTTGCGGGTCGATATAAAATGCAGCTGACTGATGCGGGTTTTCACCGTAACGTAAGTCTTGCGCTTTTTGAAGCTGTGTATTAAAGGTACGTGCAAATGAATCTGCCTGACCTTCTTCTTTACCCACACGTGCGCCAAGGTAAGACGCGATCATACCGTCGTATTGAGCGGTATGTTCAAATGCTTTAACTGCAAGATCAAAACGTGTTTCGTATGATAATGCGCCGCTTTGCTCAAGTTCTGCAATCACTGTTGCGTAGTCGCTGGCATTGACCACGATGCCAACAGACGCGTGATTTTTTGCTGCAGCGCGAACCATTGTTGGGCCGCCAATATCAATATTCTCAATGGCATCTGCAAGAGAACAGTTTGGCTTCGCCACGGTTGCAGCAAACGGGTAGAGGTTGACCACAACAAGATCAATCGGATCGATGTTGTGTTCTTGCATTACGGCTTCGTCCAGACCACGACGAGCCAAAATACCACCATGAATTTTAGGGTGAAGTGTTTTTACACGGCCATCCATCATTTCTGGAAAGCCAGTGTGTTCTGAAACTTCAACTACAGCAATGTTATTGTCTTTGAGTAGCTTGTAAGTTCCACCAGTAGATAAAAGCTCTACCCCAAGTTTCGCAAGATTCTGAGCAAATTCAACAATTCCTGTTTTGTCAGAAACAGAAATCAAAGCGCGTTTAATAGTCATGATAAAGTCAACGGTTTAAGTCAAACAGATTAAAACAAATAGGCATAAAAAATGCCCACGAGAACGTGAGCATTTTATCAATTATTCACTCATCAAACCGTGAGCTTTTAACTTTTTACGTAAAGTCCCACGGTTGAGCCCTAAAATTTCAGCAGCGCGGGTTTGGTTACCACGCGTATATTCTAGAACAACAGATAAAAGAGGTTTCTCCATTTCTGCCAGCACCATGTCGTAAACTTGTGATGGTTGCTCACCTTGCAGTTGTGCAAAGTAATGGCGAACTGCGCGATCCACATGGATGCGTAGAGCAACATCAGATTGTGCAGTAAAAATAGGAGATTTGCTATTCATGCGAGTTAATCCGAAAATCAAATACCGCTTGGGTAAAGCAGTATATAAAAGTGGTCTAAAAATTACTGAACCCCGTTTTAGATCCTAAAACAGTGGTTCTAAAACTTGGAAACAATTAGCTTGCCACAACTCCTCACATTTGTATGAAAAATAAGCGTAACAATAATTTAATATTTGTTACCGCTGCGATTTAAAAAACAAAAAAGCCACGCTACGCACTATCTTCTGATAAAGCACGCATGACAATAATGATTATTGTGAGTAAATCGCGAGGACGATGTAGGGCTAAGCTTTCGTGGCGCGTATCATACCATTGTCTAAACAAAAGTGAGCAAATTAACTGCATTTTTTTTAAATTTTTTGTATTTTTTTTGAATATCTAGGCCTTATAAAACCTAACTTAGAGCGAATAAAACGATTTTAAAATTTGCCAATCGTAAATTCTAATTAAAATATCGGGTTTGGATAGATTTATTTAATCGTACTCAAGCTGATATGATTTTTTATATTGAATAAACTCGATATAAAAAGTGTCATTATCGTCTTCGAATTTATTAAGTCATTGTATAAGCATCACGATTGAACAGGCAGGTGAGTTGATGAAATATGATGCGCAGAGGCAGGTAAATGAGTCATCACCCGACATGCTGTCGGCAAGCGGACTGAGTCTTTAAAGAAACCAGCAATTAAAATAAGGCGCGTAGTTGACGCAGGATTTCATAATGTGCCGCAAGCTCTGGATTAAACCATACAATCTGCAACAATAATAAGCCAAATAAAATTAAGTTAATCACACACCAGATTAGATAGTATTTCCAGTGTTTACTTTTCCGTTGTTTTATTTGCTGCTGACGCAAGTTGTCACGGTCACTCGATAAATACAACAATGGAGAATTTAAGCTGTCTACACTTTGAAAATATTTTAAATTGTTGAGATAGGTTAATAAGTCAATATTGGAGTTTTCAATTTTCTGCTGAAAAATCTCAAGCACATTGGGTTTTTCATTGTCATGCTGTATGGCGGATGTAACATGATGCAGCTCATCAAATTTATCAACTAGCGTTACTGGTACATACAAATGTGTGATGGCATTAAAAGTGAAATTACACTTTGCGCAACAAACCATACCCTGAGCCAGCGTAAGCTGCTTTTGCGTTACGTGGTAAATCGTTTTGCACTGAGGGCAGCGGGTTTGTTTGGCGCTCATATATAGACCAGCCTCGTCTAAAGCTTACGCGTGGCGTTTTCCAGAAATACGACACCAGTTTTCTTCGCGTTTCTCGATTTGCAAGATATCAAAATACTGCCTGTAAACGGCAGAGACATCTTCAACCTGTTCTTCGATCACGCCTGCAAGTGCAAATTCGCCTTCGGGTTTTAGTAGCGTTGCAAATTCTGGTGCCAGCATCATGAGTGGACTAGCCAAAATGTTTGCCACTAATACATCAGCTTGAGATTCTTTTGATTTAAATTCTGCATCGAACTCTTCAGGCAAACCTACATACAGACGATCAAGTACGCCATTGAGTTCGGCATTTTGCTTGGTTGCAAGTACCGCTTGCGGATCGATATCGGTGGCATATACCTTTTTAGCACCCAATAAAAGCGCTGCAACGGCTAAAATGCCTGAACCACAACCAAAATCAATCACCGTCTTGTCTTTTAGATCGGTTTGCCCCAACCATTGCAGGCATAAGAATGTACTGGCATGATTACCGGTTCCAAAAGCTAGGCCCGGATCAAGCTTAATATTGACTGCATCTGCATCGGGTGCTTCTAGCCACTCAGGTACAATCCAGAACTTCTCGCTAATTTGGATCGGATCATAGTAATCCATCCATGCGCGTTCCCAGACTTGATCTTCAAGTTGTTCATGACGCATTGGTGCATTAGGCAATTGCGCACTTAAAAACGCTTCAAGTTTGGCAACATCGATTGGATCTTGCTCATCTTCTTGATAAATTCCAGTCACAATCACTTTATTCCAAAGCGGTGTTTCGCCTGGAAGCGGTTCAAGTAATGCCTGATCTTCTGCATCATCTAAAGTGACACTGACTGCTCCGAGTGACAAAAGCAATGTTTCAGTGAAATCAACGTGTTCTTGATCGACAGTAATGTGTATTTGTAACCACTTCACGGGAATGAGACCTAAATTTTCTTCTAAAGCGGTATTGTAACGGATAAATGCAAAGCCAGAACATTAATTTCTTAAGCCATACGATTTATCCGTATTTATGGCGCTTTACTCGGTTTTTATAGCCATCTTATTTTCAGTCGTTATGGGTGAATAACGCTTCAACATACTGCCGAAGAGGGCAGCAAAAATGTACATGAAGATTGAGTAAATAGCGGCTGGCATGGCGATGGTGGTACTCGATAAAATCGTGAGCGCAATGGTCATGGCCAATGTACTGTTATGAATCCCAATCTCAAACGCACAGGCGCGCGCTTGCGTACTATTAATACCGAAGTAGCGTGGTACAAAGTAACCAATGAACAGGCTTGCAAAACAAAAAAGTGCAGTTGCCAGTCCGACTTGAGTAATGTACTCCATAATATTGTGTCGCTCTCTGGTAAGGGCTGCCAAAATAATAAACACCAAAAAGACCACAGCAAAGGTGCGTACGGGCTTATGCAAGCGGTCTGCCAGACGAGGCAAAGTATGCCGTATAATCATGCCCAAGCAAACTGGAACCAAGATGATTAAAAACACTTGAATCACTTTACTAAACTGTAATCCGAGCTGCTGACCGTCATTAATAAAGTGTTGAATTGCAAGATTGACAATAAAAGGTAAGGTAAACGCGGCGATGACCGAGTTGATTGCAGTAAGCGTAATATTGAGTGCAATATCACCTTGATATAAATAACTGAATAAATTTGCTGTGGGTCCACCCGGTGATGTGGCGAGCAACATCAAGCCAACGGCAAGAAGGGGTGAAAGGCTTAACAGTTTGCAGATGAAAAAAGCAATTCCAACCAGAATGACCAATTGACATACCAATGCCAGTAAAACTGCTTTAGGGTGCTTAGCAACGCGTGTGAAATCCTGAGGGCGAAGTTCCAGGCCAAGCCCAGCCATGATAATGGCAAGCGCAATGGGGAGGAATACCGTTATAATACCTAAATCCATTTTTTAAATCCTGAATGAGCTGTTGTTTTAATTCTGTCGTGACTTTTATGTTATTTCATAGATCATTGATACATACAAAAACACAGGTTATTAAAACCTGTGTTTTTACTGGGCGAAATAATTTGAATCGTTTGGGTTATGGTGCAGGTGCTTTGAACTGCAGTTTGCCATCGGCGTTTGGCTGACAGGTACCATTGAATGTGACACCTTTGTAGCCATAAGAGGCCCAGTCACCTTGCTTTTTCTTCATACACGCTTTTATCTGAGCATTGGTTTCTGCTTTGGTCATTTCAGCATTTGCCATACTCATTGCTGCTAAGCTGACAATTGCCACAGAAAAAGTTTTTAACATGATGTTTTTCATTTTGCATACCTATTATATAAATTTGATTTTGAAAGTGATTCATAAGTGGTGGTACATTTTTTATTCTAAAATTGATTTTAAAAAAGTCTATTGCTTTCTATTTTAATACTGAAACAAATTGTCAAAACCTGTGTGCGACTATGAATTTTGTATCAATAATTTTGTAATAACATGCATGATCCTAGGGTGAACTTTGCTATAATGTTCCGTCTTTTTTTTCTGGTGATTTTTTGCCATGCATTATCCTAAAGTTTATGATGTTATCGTGATCGGTGGCGGGCACGCAGGTACCGAGGCGGCATTGGCTGCTGCACGTATGGGACGACAGACTTTGCTCTTGACTCACAACATTGAGACTTTAGGGCAGATGAGCTGTAATCCGGCCATTGGTGGTATTGGTAAATCGCATTTGGTTCGCGAAATTGATGCCTTGGGCGGTGCTATGGCGCTGGCAGCAGATAAAGGGGGGATTCAATTTCGAATTCTCAACTCAAGAAAGGGTGCAGCCGTTCGTGCTACGCGTGCACAGGCAGACCGTGTACGCTATAAAGCGGCTATTCGTGATTCACTTGAAAACCAGCCAAATCTAGATATTTTTCAGCAAGCAGCCGATGATCTGATTGTAGAGGGTGATACCGTCAAAGGTGTTGTCACCCAGATGGGCATTCGTTTTGACACCAAAACAGTGGTTTTGACCACAGGTACGTTCTTGGGCGGTGTGATTCATATTGGCTTAGAAAAGTCGAGCGGTGGTCGTGCCGGTGATCCGCCTTCTATTGCTTTGGCTGATCGTTTACGTGAGTTAAAACTTCCGGTGGGACGTCTTAAAACAGGTACGCCACCACGTATTGATGCACGCTCGGTTGATTTTTCTGTCATGACGGCTCAGCCAGGTGATTTTCCATCTCCTGTGATGTCGTTTATGGGTGATGTATCCATGCATCCAGAGCAGGTAAGCTGCTATATCACGCACACCAACGAAAAAACTCATGACATTATCCGTGGTGGACTGGATCGTTCACCAATGTATACGGGCGTGATTGAAGGGGTTGGCCCACGTTATTGCCCATCTATTGAAGACAAGATTCATCGTTTTGCCGATAAAGATTCACATCAGGTATTTTTGGAGCCTGAAGGGTTAGATACGCACGAACTTTATCCGAACGGGATTTCAACATCATTGCCGTTTGATGTTCAGTTTGAATTGGTTCGTTCAATTCGCGGGATGGAAAATGCCCATATTTTGCGTCCAGGCTATGCCATTGAATACGATTATTTTAATCCGCAAGCATTGAAATTTACTCTAGAAACTAAAGCGATCCAGAACTTGTACTTTGCAGGTCAGATCAATGGCACAACCGGTTATGAAGAAGCTGGTGCGCAGGGTCTATTGGCGGGTCTAAATGCAGCACGTCGTGCATGGGATCAGGAACAATGGACGCCTAAACGTGATGAAGCATATATGGGTGTGCTGGTCGATGACTTAATTACCTTGGGTACGAAAGAACCCTACCGTATGTTTACCTCACGTGCCGAGTATCGCTTAATGCTACGTGAAGATAATGCAGATCAGCGTTTGACCCCGATCGGACGTGAACTTGGATTGGTCGATGATACCCGCTGGGCAGCTTACTGTGAAAAAATGGAAGCAGTTGAAACTGAAACGGCACGCTTGGCGCACCTTTGGGCGGCACCAAACAACCCAATGGGTAAAAAGTTTGTCGAAATGACTGGTGCCGACTTAAGTAAAGAGTGCAGTGCAATTGATTTGCTTAAACGCCCAAATATTAACTTTACCCAAATTGCTGAGCTTACAGGTTCAGATGTTGCTGTACATGTGGGTGAGCAAATTGAGATTGCAGTCAAATATGAAGGCTATATCAATCGTCAGCACGAAGATGTTGCACAGCTCAAGCGTCTTGAAGAAACAAAAATTCCAACCGATTTTGATTATGACGCTGTATCTGGTTTATCAAGAGAAATTACGCAGAAGCTCAAAACCGTTCGTCCTGATACGCTAGCTCAAGCGCATCGCATTCCGGGTGTAACTCCTGCAGCCGTTCAGCTCATTATGATTACTATCCGTAAAAATGCGCAATTAAAGAAAACAGCATAGTTTGGGCCTTATGCTGAACAAAAAGCCCAATTTTGATTGGGCTTTTTTTATGAACGTAAAGACGAAAGCAGAAATACTGTTAAACATTTAAATGCATATTCTGTGCGTTTTTTCTTATTTTTCATCTGATCAAATTTTTTCTATAGTGTCTTTACATTCTAAAGCAAGAGGTAATGTTTATGACCATGAAATCCATTCGTTACAACGGTTATGACCTTGCATGCTGTTTTTCATGTATGGCTTAACACGTATTACGGGTGTCACACTGAAGAACGGGGCTTCATGTGGCAAGTTCTGTACAATAAAAACTGACAGCGCAAAACTAAGAACAGCAATAAAAACGATTTTCAAGAGAGCATAGTTGCTCTCTTTTTTTTATTCTTCTATTTCATTGACGGCTTGATGAAGTTCGGCTGGTTCAATATGAATGAGTTTTTTACCAAAACTTCTGAGCCACCATACCAATTGTGATGTAAACGGCACTTCAGCGCTCACCTCATACAGATTTTCATCGATCATCTGAATATGCTGTTCTTTGGTAAGCTGGCTTTCGTAAAAGCTCTGCGCCGTACTTTCATTAACGGTGAGTTTGAGCTGAATCATCTCGGTCGGTTTACTGTAATCAAAACGGAAACCAAGGGCACCCGACTCAATGTAGTCATCGATATCGAAATCGACGGGGTGCAAAGCGCGCGAATTCAGTACAGTTGCTGATTTAAAACGGTGCAAGGCAAAGGTTTGCACTTCACTTTTACCATGACGAGTACAGATCAAATAAATAATTGCACCTTTTTGAACCAATGCAAGTGGATTTAAAATATAGGTTTTTTCATCTGCCTGAATATTGCGTGGTGTGTAAATACATTCGATTTGCTTGTCTTGCAATAAACCTTCGTAAATTGCCTGCTGAGCCTGCTTGTCGACAGTGGGTGGAATTAGAGGTTGGCTAGCAGGTACAATCCGAACGCGATTGATCCACTGTCTTACGTTATTTTGAGTAGACAGGCTTCGACGAGCCAGATCAAACCATGGGTTCATTTCGTCGATCAAACTGGGTGGAAGTAAATGTTTGAGATGCTGTTCCACCATCATAAACGTAACGGCCTGAGAGCTGGTCATGTGCGGTAAACTTTGTAGCGGTGCATCTGCTCGCCAGCGCCATCCCTGAGGAACGGTTTTATTGCTTTCGATTGGAAATCGTTGTGCAATCTGGTTTAAATCTCGCTGTATGGTACGCAAACTGATTTCAATGCCTTCACGCTCTAAAATTTCTTGCAATTCACGTGTGCCCATCCATTTTCCGGTCGAGAGTCGTGATAAGATGTGCCACTGGCGAAAGAGGCTATTCGATGTTTCTTTTTCTTGTGAAGACATAAGCGACTAAATCAAACAAAATACTTTAATTACCTACACCTTAAAAAAACTATTTTGGTTTGGCAAGAATGTAAGAACAATATTGCCTATATTTTGATACAGGTTAATAGATGAAATACATCACAACTCGGTTCATTATGTAAGACAAGAAACACAACGAGACAGCGAAATGGCATCATATTTGCTAGTCATAAAATAAGTAAACGAGAAAGGCGAGGTCTGTATGTTAGAAGAAGAGAAAGACTTGCATACGATAAGTGAGCATTATATGAAAGAAAAATTGACCAACGTTTTATCAACCCAGCCTTCGTTTCTGAACCAGCTTAGCGTAAGCACAAATCTTTTTGATCAACTTAAATCTAAGTTTTTTAACGAGATGCTGGATGATGTAACGTCTAACGGAGAAGCATCAAAAAAAATTGAACAATGGCTATCGACACATTCATTGGAGGAGTTAAAACAGTTAAACAATCATGCGAAGCAGCATTTTTTGTATGAGGGAATTACGTTTACGGTTTATGGCGATCAGGAAGGAACAGAGCGAACTATCCCATTTGATCTTATTCCACGAATTATTGAAACAAAACAATGGGAAAAAATTTCTACAGGTTGTGAACAGCGGGTTAAAGCACTTAATTTATTTTTAGACGATATTTATCACCATCAAAATATACTCAAAGAAGGTATTGTACCGCATACACAAATTATGAACCACGAAGCTTTTCAGCCACATATGCTGAACCACAGTTTAAAAGGGCAGGTTTATTCACAAATTAGCGGTATCGATATTATTCGAGATGGAAAAGGTGAGTTTTTTGTTTTAGAAGACAATCTACGTACACCTTCTGGTGTTTCATATATGCTGGAAAGCAGAAAAATCAGTAAAAAACTGATGCCAGAACTTTGTGTTGCAAACAAGCTACATGAAATCGAACAATATCCAACAGTGCTTAAGGCGATTCTGGCCGAAAATGCACATGTGGATAATCCTTTAATTGTGATATTGACACCGGGTCGATTCAATAGTGCTTACTATGAACATGCCTTTCTCGCCCGAGAAATGGACGTTCCTTTAGTCACTAGTCGCGATTTGTATGTTGAAAACGATACGGTTTATGTCAAGACGATACGTGGTCGTCAACGTGTCGATGTGATTTATCGTCGTATCGATGATGCATTTTTAGATCCGCTTACATTTAGACCTGACAGTAGCTTAGGTGTACCAGGTTTGATGTCTGCATATTTAAAAAATCGTGTGGTGATTGCCAATGCACCGGGAACGGGTGTGGCCGATGACAAATCGGTTTATCCGTATGTCGATGACATGATTAAATTTTATCTGAATGAAACTCCAATCTTAAAGAATGTCCCGACTTACCAGTGCCGTCTGGATGAACATCTAGACTATGTACTTGGTAATCTTGAGCGTCTGGTGGTTAAAGAGGCTCAGGGCTCGGGAGGATACGGAATGTTGATTGGGCCAAAAGCTGAATCTGCTGAAATTTCCGAATTTAGAAAAAAAATCCTTGCGCATCCGCATTTATATATTGCTCAACCTACACTCGATCTATCGGTTGCTCCGACATTAACTCAGGATGGTATTGCTGAACGTCATATCGATTTACGACCATTTGTACTGACTTCACCTGATCGCACTGAAATTGTTCCTGGTGGTTTAACCCGAGTTGCCATGAAAGAAGGCTCTCTTGTGGTTAATTCTTCACAGGGTGGCGGAATTAAAGATACGTGGGTTGTTGATGCACTGCATTCCTAACTAAATCAGGAAGGAACTTTATGATTTTACTTAGTTCAAACGCGAATAATATTTTTTGGTTAGGGCGCTATTTAACGCGCATCCAGTACTTTTGCAATAAACTCCCTTTTACGGACGATCAAAAGGCAATTGATTTTAGTCATGCGTTTTGTTTGCCAGCTTATGATGCTGCATCACTCAACACCTTGGCACTTGATCCTGAACAGCAATTTTCATTAATGAGCCAGTTTGCAGTGGCACGCGATAATATTCATGAACTGCGCGCCGTATTGAGTGCTAATACATACGCTGAAATGATTCAACTAGTGAAAAATGCCAGTAGTCAGCCGGGTTATATTTGCGACGTTGTTTCGGAATGTAATGAGCTGCTGGAGTCTGAATCTGAAGATGTCTTTTTGTTTTTTAGTTTGGGTCAAAAGCTTGAACTGCTAGACAGTCTGATACGGTTTAAACAAGACCCATCATCGGTATTAAATGAAATCGATGTGATTATAGGGCTATTAAATGAATTGGGGTGGACTGCACTTGATGATGCTTGGATTTCATTGAAGCAGTCTCCAGACACCATGTCACTTTATCACTTTGGCGATCAATTGCAGTTAATGTTTGAGGGAACTGCATGAAGTTAATGGTGAACCATCAAACGCATTACCATTACAGTGAAATTGCGTGTAATAGTATCCAGTATATCAAGATGGTTCCCCAAAGTTCAGCGCATCAAACTGTACATAACTGGGACATTAGTGTCCCAGGTGTACATGATGTTCAGCGCGATATCTTTGATAATATTTGGATGACTTCGTCGCAACGTTTTAATTATCTGAATCTCACCATTATGGCGCAGGGTATAATTGAGTTGTCTCCTCAAAGTGGTGTAAACCATGCACTGCACCTACCTGTGGAATTGTTTTTGCAACATACACCTGCGACACAATGCTCGGTTGAGATGCTGGACTTTGCGATGTCTATTATGAGTAATAAAACGCTCAATAGTTTGCGTGTTTTGAGTGAACGTATCTTAAGTCACGTCTCGTATTTGCCTGAATCGACAACAGTGCAAACCACTGCGGAGCATGCGTTTGAGTTAAAAAATGGTGTGTGTCAGGATCATGCCCACATTATGGTGGCAATGTGCAGGGCGCTTGGATTACCTGCGCGCTATATTTCTGGTTATTTGTATGATAATAATTCGCCGCACTTGGCCAGCCATGCATGGGCGGAAGTGTATCTTGACGAAAAATGGCATTGTTTCGATGTCAGTAATCAGATTTTTGAGCCAAACACGTTAATTTATGTTGCAATAGGACGTGATTATTTTGATGCCGCTCCTGTACGGGGGATTCGTGAAAAGGGGGGTATTGAAAAGATGATATCAACGGTGCAAGTGTTGGCGTGTTAGATGGAAGTGGAATATATGACCTATTGTTGTGCATTACGTTTAAAAGATGGTTTGGTGTTTATCAGTGATACACGAACAAATGCAGGTGTGGATCAAATCTCGGTTTTTCGCAAACTTTATACTTTTGGTAAAGAAGGGGATCGTATTATTGCGATTCAAACTGCCGGAAATTTAGCAACGACTCAGGCGGTGATTGGACATTTGCGTAATCAGTTAACGTTGCAAGAAGAGCCAAATATTTATACGCTCAATACCATGTTTGAGGTGGCGCAGCATGTTGGGCGTACTTTACGTAAAATCATTGCAGATGTGACCGATGATACCCAAGAACAAAGTAATTATTATTGTAACTTGTTGATAGGCGGACAAATTGGTAATACTGAAATGCAGTTATATCATATTTATCCTCAAGGGAATTTTATCTGTGCCACTAAAGATACGCCATTTTTTCAAATTGGGGAAAGTAAATATGGTAAGCCGATTCTAGACCGTGCGCTTACCTACGATATGCCACTCGATGAAGCTGTACGCTGTAGCTTAATTTCGTTTGACTCGACGCTCAGATCAAATGTATCTGTGGGTATGCCACTCGACTTGCTGGTTTATCGTGCGGATACATTGAAAATGCCACGAGGGAAACGAATCACTCAACAAGATGAGTATTTTCAAAAGATCAGCCGACAATGGTCTGAGACTTTGCGCCGTGGTCTACATGAAATTCCTAAACCTGAAGAAGACTATCTGGAATAAAGACTTAAATTTATTCCAGATAAATGCAGTCAGCTCAATTTAAATTTTTTGACGCTGTGGACGTTGCGTAAGACGACACAGCAGTTCATAGCCGATCGTTCCATTGGCTTTAGCTACATCATCGACCAAGCGTTTTTCGCCCCACAATTCGACTTCTGCTCCAAGTTCAATCTGTTCATCTGTGATATCAATAGCCAGCATATCCATACTCACGCGACCAATCAGTGGCTTTAATTGGCCATTTATTGAAACATAATTTTGTTCAATAAAGGCACGCGGGTAGCCATCACCATAGCCAATCGAAACGATGGCAATGTCCATTGCATGGGGCGCAGTAAATAGTGAACCGTAACCAACACGATCACCCGTATTAAGATGATTAATTGCCATCACACTGGCAGTTAAACGCATCACCGGTTTCAGGCCTAATTCTTCTATACTTCGATCTGCAAATGGGCTTGCACCATAAAGCATAATACCTGGGCGGACATAATCAAAATGCAACTCTGGCCAGTTATAGATCGCGGCTGAATTACAGCACGAGAGCTCAATAGGTGCACATTGAGATTGAATGCTCAGCAGGGTGTCGATCTGCTGCCGATTCATGGGATGATCAGGCTCATCTGCATTGGCAAAATGCATAGTTAAAACACAGTGAAAACCTTCAGATTGTAGTAATTTAATTACATCTACAATCACTTCTGGTTTAAAACCTAAGCGGTTCATGCCGCTATTGAGTTTGACCCAGACCTTAAGTCCTTGCGCGTTATATTGTGTTTTGTGAGCAAGCAGCCAGTTTAATTGCTCAGCCTGATGAATCACGCATTCGAATCGGTGCTGAAGTACAACAGGCATTTCTTGTTCTGAAAACACGCCTTCTATCAGTGTCACAGGGTGTTGATAGCCAGCTTGTCGGATTTCTAAGGCTTCACTCAAGCACGCCACCCCAAATGAATCTGTGGCATTTAAGGCATCTAAACAGTCTTTGACACCATGCCCATAAGCATTGGCCTTGACCATACTCACCACCTTGGCATTTGGTGCCAGCGCTTTAACACGATTAAAATTATGCTGAAGTGCTGTTTGGTCGATGTAGACTGTCGCTTGACGCACCCTGATTACTCCCTTGCAAATCTAACTTACTCTTCGTCATCGTATTGGCTGTAATACTCTGGCGAGAGATTACTAAAACGTGTGTACTGTCCCTCAAAAGCCAATCGCACAGTACCAATTGGGCCGTTACGTTGCTTACCAATGATAATTTCGGCTGTGCCTGCTTCTTTAGATTCTTTGTTATAGACTTCATCACGATAAATAAACATGATTAAGTCGGCATCCTGCTCAATCGCACCCGATTCACGCAAATCTGACATGACCGGACGTTTATTGGGTCTATTTTCTAAGCTACGGTTGAGCTGAGATAGTGCAATCACAGGACATTCCATCTCTTTGGCAAGTGCTTTTAAACTTCGCGAAATTTCACCAATCTCACCTACACGGTTGTCACCCATGCCCGGAACTTTCATGAGCTGCAAATAGTCGATCATGATACAGCCGAGTTTGCCACCATGTTGTTTGGCAATACGTCGAGCCCGTGCACGAACTTCTGTAGGTGGAAGTGCAGAGGAGTCATCGATGTACAAATGCTTTTCTTGAAGTTGTAAAATTGTACCCGTGACCTTTGACCATTCATCGCCGTCGAGCTTGCCCGAACGTAAATGCCCTTGATGCACCTTGCCATAAGATGAAATCAGACGCATGGCAATCGAATCTGCAGGCATTTCCATCGAAAATACCAGCGCAGGTAAATTACAGTTGAAAAGTACACTTTCGACCAAATTCATGGCAAAGGTAGTTTTACCCATTGATGGACGTGCGGCCACGATAATCATATCGCCAGACTGCATTCCGTAGGTTTTATTATCAAGCTCAACAAAACCAGTAGATAGCCCGGTAATATTGCCATCAAGTTTCGATAGTTCATCGAGTTTGGTGATGACATCTGCGGTTACCGAGCTAATCGATTTTGGGCCTGCATCTTTTTTGTTGTTATTGTGCTGTTCGGCCAGCGAAAAAATATTGGTTTCAGCCAAATCTAAAATTTCGCTGACCGGGCGACCTTTGGTGTCATAGGCATTTTGTAAAATGTCACTGCTGACCTTGATCATGCTTCGAAGTGTTGAAAACTCTTTAATTTTATTGGCATAGGTTTCAAGATTGTAAAAACTCGATGGCGAATCTGCCATTAGTTGCATTAGATATTCTTCACCGCCAATGGCATCGAGTAGATTTTGTTTGAGTAACCAGTCATTGACCAATACAGCATCGTACGGAGAGTTCTCAAGGGCTAATTTTTCAATAGCACGATAGATATATTTATGGCGTGTCGCATAAAAATCATTTTCTTTGAGTAAGTCACCCACTTGTTCAAAAGATTCGGCAACGGTCATTAAGGCTGCCAAAACAGCTTGTTCAATAGCTAAATTATGTGGTGGGGTACGAAATTCTTTTAACTGACCTGAGTCACTCACTTTACTCTCTGTGTTTGGAGAATTTTTTGTAAAATTGGCATTCGCCTGTGACATAGCAAGACCTAATAAAAAGATGAACCAAAAACCAAGTGCCTATCTTAATGCAAATGCAGCGGAACAGGACAAATAAATTCATTGAAAATTGTGTAAGCAGTACAATAGTCTATTCAATCAACACTTTGATGATAAGCACACAAAACACTGAGGTAGATTGTGCAGTGGTATTAAGGGAAAAGATGATTGAAGGTGATCTCTATTCGATCATTCATGAAGAGATGAGATATTCAATCTCTTCATACTTATTTTGAGTAAAATAAAATTTAAGGCTTGGCAAACCAGTCTTTTTCAAACTTGCCATGTTTTAATCGATAAAGCGAAAGCCCATAACGAAGATTATTATGAGCTGCATCTTTGACAAATCCAGTATCTTTCCCAAGAGAATAAAGAAATGCATCGATCAGTAGTAGAGTGAAGTCGATAAACCACCAAAACCCCAGACCACCTAGCGTAATTAATTTTAAAAAACCACTCAGTTTTTTTCCAAGATAGAAGCGATCTAGGCCTAGAATTCTAAAGAACATGGCAAGGATAAGAGCAACAATTCGATTTTTCTTTTTCATCGTTATGACCATCTATAAATTATCGTGTAAAAATTCATCATATTAATAATAAAAAAAGCATGCTAAAAAGCATGCTTTTTTTGTGAAGCAAAAATTACTCAGATACGATTGTAACGAGAACTTCTGCAACAACATCATGGTGCAATTGGATTGCGATGTTGAATTCACCAGTGTGACGAAGCGCACCGTTTGGTAGGCGTACTTCAGCACGGTCAACTGCAAGACCAGCATTTGTTAATGCGTCTGCAATATCACGAGTACCGATTGAACCGAATAGTTTACCTTCGTCACCAGCTTTCGCAGTGATTACGATGTTAACTTCGTTCAACTGATCAGCACGTGCTTGAGCAGAAGACAAAACTTCAGCTTCTTGTTTTTCAAGTTCAGCACGACGAGCTTCAAAAGCAGCAGTGTTTGCTTCGGTTGCAGCAACAGCTTTACCCTGAGGGATCAAGAAGTTACGGCCATAACCAGCTTTAACTGATACTTTGTCACCAAGTTTACCTAGGTTTTTAATGCGTTGTAATAAGATAACGTCCACAGCTCACCTCACTTATGGTTGTCAGTGTACGGAATCAAAGCCAAGTAACGAGCTTGTTTGATCGCAAGCGCGAGTTGACGTTGATAACGAGCTTTAGTACCAGTGATACGGCTAGGAACGATCTTGCCGTTTTCAGTGATGTACTGTTTTAAAGTGTCGATATCTTTGTAGTCGATGTACGCAACATTCTCAGCTGTAAAGCGGCAGAACTTGCGACGACGGTAAAAACGTGCCATTGATGTTCTCCTTAAGCTTCAGCAGATTCTTGAGCTTGTTGTGCTTCTTCACGTTGAGCTTTACGCGCACGTTTTTCTTCAGCACTTTTAGCAAGTAAAGATTCTTCAGTGATTGCGTTTTCACGACGGATAATGATGTTACGAATAATTGCATCGTTATAACGGAACAATTCTTCAAGCTCATCAAGAGTCGTTTGACCACATTCAACATTCATTAGAATGTAGTGTGCTTTATGAATCTTGTTAATTGGGTAAGCCAATTGACGACGGCCCCAATCTTCTAGACGGTGAATTTGACCTTCAGCTTCTTTAATTTGTGAGATATAGCGTTCAACCATACCCACAACTTGATCGCTTTGGTCTGGATGTACCAAGAGTACGATTTCGTAGTGACGCATTGTCAGCTCCTTACGGTTTAAACAGCCCCTAACCATATTGTGGTCAGAAGCAAGGAGTCATAACTTAAAAAGCTATGTCGCAAAATAGCGAGGCTAGATTATAAAGAATAACGGTATTGAAAACAAATGAATTAGTAAAAACGACGTGAATTATTTCTGATGATGTATAAAATAATCCTCTCTTATTAAAAGAGAGGAAGATTTGGAGCAGGGGACTGGTAGCTAAAACTAAAGCTTAAGCTCAATAACGTAATCAAGATTACAGAAAAGAGAAACAAACGCTTTGCCCAGAGTTGATCGTTTTCTGCCTTGAAACCAATAATCGACAAATATAACCAGTATGCACTGAGTGCATTAAAGGTGATCAGGAAGAAAATATTGGTATAGCCAAAACAGTACAGTCCATTTAAAACCGCCGCAAAAAGTACAATGTAAATTAAACATTCCACTTTGGTTCGAAAGACGCTACGTGCAACAGGAAGAATGGGAATCCCAGCATTTTTGTAGTCATCAAATCGATAAATCGCAATGGCCCAAGAATGAGGCATTTGCCACAGCGCATAAGCCAAAAATACCAGTAATGCCGCAACATCAAATTGCTGACTCACTGCCGTGTAACCAATAACCGGCGGACATGCTCCAGAGACACTGCCAATGATAGTCTGATGAATAGATGTGCGCTTCGTCCAAAGACTATAAAGCACCACATAAACAACAAAACCAATTAAAGCAAATGCAAATGAATACGGATTTACCCAAAACCATAAAATACCAAACCCAATTAAACCTAAAGCCAAGGCAAAAATGAGTGCAGTAGTAGGAGAAATGGTTTTTTTCACTAAGGCACGATTTTGTGTACGCTCCATTTTCTGGTCGATATCTTGATCAATCACATTATTGACCACACAACCAGAGGCGACAACAAAAGTGGTTCCTAGAAGAGTAAGGATAAGTAAAAGGAAATCTACATGGCCTTGGGCGGCTAAAAAGAAGCCGCCCAAGGTGGTAATGAAATTACCAAACAGAATTCCTGGTTTTGTCAGGAATAAATACTTTTTCAGCATGACAATCAGTTTAGATCATCATGTTGAAATGAAGGTAATTCATGATCCATACCGAACCGACTAGCAAGATAGCAATCGTTAAAATGGTATAGATAAATGCAATAAGATTCCAGCGTTGTTCAGATGAGGTATTCATGTGTAAAAAGAACACAAGTTGAACCAACACCTGAGCAACGGCAGTAATACCGATTACAGTCATGAGTAGGCCACGACCAAACCCTCCAGCCATAACCATTCCAAACGGAATAATGGTTAACACGACTGATAGGATGAATCCAATCGTGTATTGCTTGAAGTTACCATGTGAAGCGCCAGAAGCATTATGATCATGACTCATTAGAGAACTCCCATTAGGTAAACGATACTGAATACACAGATCCATACGATATCAAGGAAGTGCCAGAACAAGCTTAGACAAGCAAGACGACGGGTGTTTGGTAAAGTGAGGCCTTGTGTTTTGATTTGATACATCAAAACAAGCATCCACACCAAGCCAGAAGTTACGTGAATACCGTGCGTACCTACCAAGGTAAAGAACGCAGATAAGAAC
>NZ_JVOR01000059.1:0-7780 GCF_001054715.1 Acinetobacter sp. 243_ASPC
GATACTTTTAATTGATTGAACGTTCAATCAATTAAAAGTATCATTATGCAAATTTCCGTTATTTCTATGAATGTACGGAAATTTAAAAGTCGCCAGCATTTAGCAAACTCGTGGGATGGAATTTCATGAGAGATGCGCGCCAGCAGTATCAATAATGACGAATCACATCCGTGCAAGGAGCAATGTTATGTGGTCAAAACGTAACACACAAAACGTCATCTTACCGATTCGCCTGAATCCTTTCGTTTTTTGGAGTTCGGCAATTAGTATCAGTCTTTTCGGCTTGTTGTTTGTGCTATTTCCTAGTGCCAGCCAAAATGGACTGACGTGGATTCAACAGCAGGTAAACCAGTTATTTGGCTGGTATTACATGCTGGTGGTGGTACTTTCTTTAGGTTTTGTTGCTTGGCTGGCTTTTTCCAAAGTCGGGCAAATTCCTTTAGGTAAAGCACATGACCGTCCTGAATTTGGCTATCTGGCATGGACATCTATGCTTTTTTCTGCCGGAATCGGGATCGCATTACTGTATTACGGCGTAGCTGAGCCCGTCGATCATTTTTTGCGACCTCCTGAAGGGCAAGGCGGCACCGTTGAAGCCGCTCAAAATGCCATGATGTATAGCTTCTTGCACTGGGGTATACATGGCTGGGTGCTGTATGCGTTGGTAGGTGTCACACTGGGTTATTTTGCCTTCAGGCGTGATTTGCCTCTGGCATTACGTTCGGCACTGTATCCTATTTTTGGCGAACGAATTCATGGCTTGATTGGTCATATGGTCGATGGTTTTGGTATTTTGGCCACGATCATTTCTTTGGTGACCAATCTGGGGATTGGTGCGCTGGTTTTAGTGTCAGGAATTTGCTACTTGTTTCCGGCGATTCCAAACTCCAGCCTAACGCTCATTACCACAGTTGTTTTAATGATGGTGGTGGCCACCATGACCACCGTGGTTGGTATTGAAAAAGGTTTAGCGTGGTTGTCACGAGTGAATCTGCGCTTGCTTTATCTGCTTTTGGCTTTTGTGTTTTTTACCGGACCAACCAATCATTTGTTAAATGGGCTGGTGCAAAATACTGGAGATTACTTAAGTCACTTCGTGCAAAAAAGTTTTGATCTGTATTTGTATGATAAAAAAGCCACAGGCTGGCTGGCATCGTGGACGATTTTTTACTGGGCATGGTGGATTGCTTGGGCGCCGTTTGTGGGCATGTTTATTGCCCGTATTTCAAAGGGGCGTACCATTCGGGAAGTGGTTTTAGGTGTATGCCTCATTCCGTTAGGTTTTACACTGGCGTGGATTTCGATTTTTGGCAACACGGCAATTGATTTAATTTTAAATCAAGGTCAGGGCATTTTGGGAACTTTGGTACTCAAAGATCCAGCTATGTCTTTGTTTAAGTTACTTGAATATTTGCCTTTTCATCCATATGTGGCTGGAATTGTTGTGGTGATTTGTTTCGTTTTATTTTTAACCCCAGTGGGCTCTGGTACACTTATGATAGCCAACTTGTCATCTCAAGGTGGCACAAGCGATAGTGATTCACCGGTTTGGTTACGCATTTTTTGGTCCGTCACGATCACCATCGTGAGTATCGGACTATTACTCGCGGGCAGCTTTAGTGCCATGCAAAGTGCGGTGGTGTTATGTGGTTTACCATTTTCCGTGATTTTACTGCTTTATATGTTTGGGCTTGCGAAAGCATTAAAGCAAGAAGAAACACACAAACCGCACGCTGAGGCACAGATGACCCAAACGCGAGCATCTGCACAACCAGCCAAAGAAACCAGCTCCGTGTAATTGTAGATGGCAATGTTTTATTCCTGACCGGTTCAGGCAAAAACAACAGTGTAGTTTAGTCAATCCTTGAGCAGCTCATGCAGGTGCTGAAGG
The DNA here is from genome assembly GCF_001054715.1 of Acinetobacter sp. 243_ASPC. Lineage (NCBI taxonomy): Bacteria > Pseudomonadati > Pseudomonadota > Gammaproteobacteria > Moraxellales > Moraxellaceae > Acinetobacter > Acinetobacter sp. 243_ASPC. Next base: position 1,892 of record NZ_JVOR01000059.1, read on the forward strand.
ATTGGCTTTTGTACTTTTCTTTTTCTTTTATTTTCTTGAGGATTGTATGGCAACAGATAATCCAAGAGCAGTTGATGATCAAACGACTCATCCGAAAGATCGTTTAAATCGTGTGGTCTTTTACGTTTCTGCGCTTATTATTTTAATATTTTCTTTAACGACGATTTTATTCAATGAGTTTGCCAATCACATCCTGAGTGCTGTGCTTGGCTGGGTGAGTGCCACTTTTAGTTGGTACTACCTGCTTGCTGCAACGCTGTATATGGTGTTTGTGATATTTATTGCCTGTTCGCGCTACGGCAATATCAAGTTAGGGCCCAAACACTCCAAACCAGAGTTTAGTCTATTAAGCTGGTCAGCCATGCTGTTCTCGGCAGGGATCGGCATCGATTTGATGTTTTTCTCGGTGGCAGAGCCATTGTCTCATTATATGAACCCACCTGTAGGGCAGGGCCAGACCTATGAAGCAGCACGTCAGGCGATGGTCTGGACACTGTTTCACTATGGACTCACTGGCTGGTGTATGTATGCACTGGTCGGAATGGCTCTAGGTTATTTTAGTTATCGTTATAATTTGCCACTTACGATTCGTTCAGCGTTATATCCTATTTTTGGGAAAAAAATTAATGGACCCATTGGCCATAGTGTCGATACTGCGGCCGTAATCGGGACCATTTTCGGGATTGCCACCACCTGTGGTATTGGGGTGGTGCAGCTCAATTATGGCTTGCATGTGTTGTTTGATTTACCTGAAAACTTATGGGTTCAAACCGCATTAATTTTGGTGGCAGTCATTATCACCATTATTTCGGTAACGTCTGGTGTCAATAAGGGCTTACGGATTTTATCGGAAGTCAATATTTATGTGTCTGTTGGCCTGATGCTGTTTATCTTGTTTTTAGGCAATACTGAGTTCTTATTAAATGCACTGGTACAAAATGTGGGGGACTATTTAAGTCGTTTTCCTACCTTGGCACTGGAAACCTTTGCATTTACTCAACCGAAAGAATGGATGAACAACTGGACGCTGTTTTTCTGGGCGTGGTGGGTGGCATGGTCTCCTTTTGTGGGGCTATTTTTGGCACGTATTTCACGTGGACGAACCATTCGCGAGTTTGTCAGTGGGACTTTAATTATTCCATTATTATTTACCCTGACTTGGCTGTCTATTTTCGGAAACAGCGCACTCCATAATGTCATTTTCGATGGCAATATTGCTCTGGCGCAAACCGTTTTAGTCAATCCTGCGCATGGCTTTTACGACTTGCTTGCACAATATCCGTGGTTTCCTTTTATTGCGGGTGTCGCTACCATTACCGGCTTGCTCTTTTATGTCACATCGGCAGATTCAGGTGCACTGGTTTTGGGGAACTTTACCACTCAATTTACCAACATCGATCATGATGCACCGCGCTGGCTCAGTGTTTTTTGGGCGGTGGCGATTGGTTTGCTCACGCTTGCAATGCTCATGACCAACGGGATTACCGCACTGCAAAACGCCACCATTATTATGGGCTTGCCTTTTAGTTTTGTGATGTTCTTGGTGATGGCAGGTTTGTACAAGTCGCTGCGGCTAGAAGATTACCGGCAGGCCAGTGCGAGTCTCAATGCAGCCCCAGTGGTGGGGAATGTGGACATTCTGAACTGGAAAAAGCGTTTGTCACGCGTGATGCATCATCCGGGAACTTCAGAAACCAAGCGTATGCTGAACGAAATCTGTAAACCTGCGGTTCAGGCAGTTGCCGATGAGCTTGAGAAGCGTGCAGTCACTGTCGATGTGCAGGAGGTTGAACTTGAAGAAGATCCAGAGCTTTATCATTTGGATATCACGATTCACCTTGAAGAGGAACAAAACTTTATTTACCAGATCTGGCCTGTCCGTTATATTGCGCCCAACTTTAGTGAACGCGGTAAACGTGGCAAACAGTTCTATTATCGTTTAGAGACCTATCTATATGAAGGATCTCAAGGAAACGACCTTGTAGGTTATACCAAGGAACAGGTGATTAATGACATTCTGGATCGTTACGAGCGCCATATGACATTCTTGCATATCAATCGTATCAGTCCGGGGAACCGACCACTATTTCCAGACCCTAAAGCCTAAGGGGAGCCGTTGAATGTTGACGCCGTATATTCATTCCTTTGCCTTGTTTTTTTCGTTGCTCAATCCATTTTTGATGAGCATTTACATGATCGGCATGATCCGAAATTCTGAAGCAAAGGTCTTTAATAGAGCATTGATACAAGGTTGTATGATTGCATTTATTGTCTTTGTTTTATTTGCTTGGGGTGGCGAAACCATCTTTAGCAAATATTTGAATGTACGTTTTGAAGCATTCCAGATTTTTGGTGGGCTTATCTTTTTGGTGATTGGTTATCGCTATGTGTTTCAGGGTGCAGATACTATTGGTGAAATGCGTGGTGCGCCTGAACATTTGGCTGGCACCATTGCAATGCCGTTTATGATTGGCCCGGGTACGATCAGTGCGGCTGTAGTGACCGGAATCGGACTTCCTATTGGTGGTGCGGCGCTGATTATCGCTTTAACACTGACCGTGACCTGTAGTTTGCTCATTTTAATGAAATTTGCACATGATCATCTACGCTATAAACATGCCAAATATATCGATCGTTATGTAGATATTGTCGGGCGTTTATCTGCGTTACTGATTGGTACCATCGCGATTGATATGATGATTACCGGAATCACGGGGGTAGTCAAAGACATACCGCTGGGTTAACTGACTTTAAGCAAATAGAAAACGGGAGCGATATGCTCCCGTTTTTTATTGATCAGGATGTATTTCAGATTGACGCCATGGTCTGTTTTATACAAGCGCTGTAGATAGAAGTGAGGAGTACATATCTGAAATTCATACACAGATAAGCTTTTGCCGAAACGGACATGGTTATCTAGAGTAAATTGTTTCATAATGAACGCCATAACGTTTTACCGTGTAGAGCGAAAGAACACTATGTCTCCATTAGATCAAATTACACAAACTTCTGAAGAACAATCTGAATTGACTATGTCGGTCTTGATGACCCCAGATATGGCCAACTTTTCAGGAAATGTCCATGGGGGAACCATCTTAAAATTGCTCGATCAGGTGGCTTACGCCTGTGCAAGCCGCTACTCGGGTAGCTATGTGGTTACGCTGTCGGTCGATAAAGTCACCTTTAAAGAGCCAATTTATGTGGGTGAGCTGGTGACTTTTCTGGCCAGTGTGAACCATGTGGGTAAAACCTCGATGGAAATCGGGATTCGTGTAGAAGCACAACATATTCAAAAGCGTACAGTACGCCATACCAATAGCTGCTATTTCACCATGGTGGCAGTCGATGAAAATGGTAAACCGAAAGCCGTGCCAGCCTTAAAGCTCGATACCGAGTGGAAACGCTGTCGTTTTGAGGCAGCAGAGCAGCGTAAACAACGCCGTTTACAAGACAATTCTGGCCCGTCTTGCAGTCTATTTAAAACGAGTCAGCAGGCATAAAGCGCTATGGCTGAGTAGTGGTCTGGTTGTTAGGTCACATAAAAAAGAGCTAAACCGCAGCAAGAGGTTAGCTCTTTTTTGTTGCAATCAAGATATGCTAATCAATTCAATTGGATGAGCGGCTTGATTGTTTAGCTGATGATTATTGAGCAGGCTGAGCCGGTTGGATTGGTGCATTACCTGATTCAGCCGCATTTTCAGTGCTAGGTTGTGCCGCAGCTGGTTGTTGTGTTGCAGCCGAGGTTTTCGAAGAGGTTGCATCAGGTAATTCTTGAGTTGACACTACAACTTTTTCATCTGCTTTAGTTTGATGTTTATCGTGAGCTGAAGCAGCAAACGTAGTAGTTGCAGCAGTCAGAGCAAATGTTGTTGCAAGTAAAGTTTTTACAAGTTTCATAGGAGGCATCCTTTGGTAATTTAAAATACACTATGACCATCGCAGCCTATAGTTTAAGTTTGGCTGTCGACTTGTTGATCATGCTAAAAGCCAAATCTGCATCTGACAATCAATCCAACAAAGTGAAACAGACTGGATTACACAGCGTTCACACATATAAATCCTGTGTATGTTTCATGTAAAAAAAACAGAAAAAAATCGCCAAAAACTGTTTGAAGATATTTCTTTTTGGTTATTTTTTAATCTGTATATTTACCAAAGCAAAACATGTCACTGTGGGCTGAGCCTACAGTCAAAATTGTTTTTCCCATTAAATATAATTATCCTAATCTTTTTATCCATTTAAATAAGTGATGAAAGTCGCATAGATCTTGCCATTTGGTAATGCTATAGCAACTTTTACGCTAATTCAAATCATGATCATTTCTATTCTTTCGAAGACAGCAGCAATATATGAAATACGTTAGACTATAACTTTTAGTGAGTGCGTATTCGACGTGAAACTGGTCATTCCTCAAGCGGTTCCGACACATATTATTTCTGGTTTTCTCGGTGCTGGAAAAACGACCTTGCTTCAGCAGCTTTTGCTACAAAAACCCAAGCATGAAGTGTGGGCGGTATTGATGAATGAATTTGGGCAGATTGGTATCGATCAGCAAATACTTCCCAATGAATCTGGCTATGAAGTGAAAGAATTGCTCGGTGGTTGCATGTGTTGTAGTAGTCAGCTGCCCTTACACATCGCACTTGCCCGGTTGCTCAGCGAAACCAAACCTGATCGATTGTTTATTGAACCGACAGGGCTTGGACATCCTGCTCAGTTACTTGAACAGCTTTCAGAACCGCATTGGCACAGCAGTATTCAGATGCGTGCGTTGATCACAGTAGTTGATGGCAGTCGATTACACAATCAAGCTTGGGTTGAGCAACATTTATATCAAGATCAACTCAAAGCTGCACAATTGGTGGTGGTGTCACATCATGATCAGATGACCCATGCCGATGAGCAAGCATTAGAGCAGCTTCAGCAAGAGTACGCACCTTATGCCCAAACATGGTTTGAGGTATCCAATGGAATACTGGCTTTGGCTGCAATTGATCGGCCCTCACTGGCTACGGTAAAACGCATGCAACCACTTCTGGTACAACAGCAGCGTAATATCGAGATCAAGCAGGCGCCACAAGAGATTAAACAATTGCCGTATCATTATGTTGAAAGTAATGGAGAATATAGCGTGGCTGGCTGGAAGTTTTCACGTCACTGGCAATTTGATTTTGATGATTTATTTGATTTGCTGAGTAGCATAGAGGGCTGGTTAAGAATCAAAGCGATTTTTCATACCAACCAAGGCTGGATCACCTTTAATTTCAATCCAGCACAGCTCAATTACAAAACAGGGCAGGCCAATACAGACAATCGTATTGAGATCATTACTCCATTGTCACAAGACTGGCTCGCCTTTGAACAAGCCTTGCTGGCTTGCCGCTGTAATGAAGATGATCAGGAATAACGCAGATCTGTGCTATTTCTGATCATGAGTTCAGTTAGAAAACTTCTTGTTAGTGCTTTTGCTCAAGCATGGCCTTGGCTTGAGCATGATCGATGTCTTTTTCCCAATGCGCAATGACAACAGTTGCAACACAGTTGCCAATCAGGTTGGTGCATGCACGAACAATCCCGATAAACCAGTCAACCGATAACAACAGGACCAGACCAATGGCAGGTAAACTTGGAATAACGGATAAGGTGGCGGCTAAAATCACCAATGCTGATCCAGGAATGCCGTGTGCACCTTTTGACGTAACCAGTGACACCAGCAAAATCATAATCAGATCATGCATAGACAGATCAATATTACAGGCCTGCGCAATAAAAATAACACCTAAGGTCAGATAAATAGAGAAACCATCCAGATTAAATGAATATCCGGTTGGAATAACTAAACCGACCGTAGAGTCTTTAATTCCTAATTGTTTCAGCTTTTTCATGAT
>NZ_JVOR01000060.1:0-852 GCF_001054715.1 Acinetobacter sp. 243_ASPC
CTTTAAAGGTAATTTAGAAGAAATAGTTGACTTAATTAACAATTGGACTGAAAAAGACTTTGAAATTTTAGAACCTAATTTTAAAGCAAAAGAAGCTATTGAATTAGAGTTTATTAAAGATAATTTAGTCATTATTCATAACCACAATTTTTTCTTTTCTGCTTATCAAGATAAAGATTTATGGAATGAAAGGCTTAAAAAGTCCTTATTGAATGATTGGGTAATATTTTTTGAATGTGTAGATAGTTCTAATGCGGCTAGTTATTTGATATTTAAAAATAATATAGAAGTTAGAAGAGTTACTGAATGTGAAGATCAAGCTTTTTATCAGGAGGGAGAACCTCAAGATTTTGAAAAAGAATGGCTTAGCGCCTCAATAGGTTATGAACATGAATACCAAGAAGGTGATGAATGGAAAGAGGAAATTATAACGGATCCAAAATTTTCCCTGGATGACATTGAAGAGTGGGAAAATTATTATAAATTTTATTATGTTGGCTCTATAGATAACTCCACCAACCATTTAGCTAGACAGTTACTAAGTGACTTGTCAAATAAATATCTGGGTTTTGATTTGATTAATGATTTTTATGAAATAGAAAATAGAATCACCCTAGGCTATGGGGAAATTGCTGAAAAACAGTTAACTCCCCATACACAAGAAAAAAGCTTTTTTCAGAAATTGTTATTTGGAAGTAATATCCATTTAACATAATGGGCGTTATCCGAAATCGTCTTTTTTAAGTTAAATAAAATCATATACTTAATCATTTTTCATAATCCAAAATTCCCGCAAAGATCCGCTTTGGAAACAAAGCGGATCTTTTTTGAGCATGTTTGATACTTCTTGCC
>NZ_JVOR01000061.1:0-1512 GCF_001054715.1 Acinetobacter sp. 243_ASPC
GGGGATTTTAAATCCCCTGTGTCTACCTATTTCACCACCCGGGCATGAGCGCCATCATAGTGTAACCATGCAAATTAGGCAAGGAAATCTTGAATTATATGCAGATTTTTCAAGCAATTATTTTGTTTCAGTCGATTCAAGCTGTTTAATGAGGCGTCCGATATTTTCTGTTGTACGTGTAAGATTCATTGCCCCATTTTTACAAGCTTGTTCAATATTACTGGCACCATCGAGAATACCGAAAATCGCAGTAATACCATCTTCATACAGCATTTCGATGCCTTGGCCGATATAGCCTGCACATACAAATACAGGCTTGTTAAACGTTTTAGCTAAACGCGCCACTCCAATCGGTGTTTTTCCAAACTGCGTCTGTATATCGATTCCGCCTTCGCCAGTAAAAATGTAATCCGCTGCCTGAATTTTCTGAGCCAATTGAATAGATTCGATGACTGTTTCAACACCAGACTGAATTTTTGCCGTGGTAAACGCCATTAGGCCTGCGGCCAGTCCTCCTGCGGCGCCAGCACCCTTTACATGATGTAAAGAGATACCTAAAGTCTGCTGAATAATATCGGCAAAATGACAAAGATTGGCCTCAAGCTGAATGAGCATATCCGGTGTGGCGCCCTTTTGCGGCCCAAAAATATAGGTTGCACCATGTGGGCCAATTAACGGATTATTCACGTCGGTGGCAATTACGATCTCAACATCAGCCAAGCGTGGGTCGAGTTGAGTGATATCAATTGATGCAATCTGATTCAGTTGCCCGCCACCCAATTCAACCTCTTGATCGAATTGATCTAAAAATCGTACACCTAAAGCACTTGCCATTCCCATGCCAGCATCATTGGTAACACTACCGCCAAGCCCGATAATAATTTTCGATACCTGGTGATCTAAAGCAGCGCGAATCAGCTCTCCAGTACCATAAGTCGAAGTGAGTAGGGGGTTACGCTGATCGGGTGTGAGCAAGTGAATACCATTGGCCTTTGCCATTTCGATTACTGCGGTACGCCCCTGATCAATCAATCCAAAATAGGTCTGGACTTTATAAAGATGCAAAGGACCACTCACTGTGATATATACTTTTTGGCCTTGTTGCGCATCGATGATGGTATCTACTGTACCTTCACCACCGTCTGCCATAGGGCATAAATCATACTTGGCATCTGGAAAAATACGTTGTAAACCGTGTTGCATGGCCAAACATGCTTCTCTGGCAGTCATACTTTCTTTAAAGGAGTCGGGGGCGAGTACAAATGTTTTTGTTTTCATCATTGAATAATAACGCGATGCACATTGTTATTGGATTTGTTATGAAGATAACACTCAGATCTTGAGATTTAAATGAGAAAGTCTTGGCTTGAATAAAGAAAATATAAAAACATAAATTTCAGACATAAAAAAACCAGCACATTGCTGGATTCTTTATTGCACCATTTTAAAAGATTTAAAATGGTGCCCGGGGCCGGACTCGAACCGGCACGCCTTTGTGGGCGGGGGATTTTA
>NZ_JVOR01000062.1:0-6390 GCF_001054715.1 Acinetobacter sp. 243_ASPC
GATGTTTCGATGATCTTCACTGACAGTGAAGTCGTGGTACTCATGACCATTGATAGACGTGATACGGTCAATGGCAAGGTTAGTGATTTCTACAACTTCACGGGCCGAACCTGGTACGCCGAGATCATCGTTATGAGTTGCATAATCAAAGCCGGTGTAAATAAAGAAGCCGTCTAACTTAATGACTGCTTTACCCGAGTGTTTGCTGTCAAGCGTAATCGCAGCAATGTCATACTCAGAGGGCTGGGTAATCGGGAATGTAGCGCGAGGCTCTTCTTTTTCGGTGACTATCGCATAAGCGGCAGACAAGCCGAATAGAAGGGCGGAACCTAGTGCAACATGCTTTAAACGAAGGTGCATGCTCGGTCTGTTGTGATTTATTGTGTTTTGTTCCATAATGAACTCCATCGTAAAAAGCCCTGTTTGATGTGAGAGTCGGCGGGGCTTTTTGTTGTCTTGATGGATTAAAATATACCTACAAGGTAAATATAAGTAAATACCTGTGAGGTAAATTTTTATAAATTATTTTTACTTAATTGGTAAATTATTATTTGTTAGATATAAAAAAACCCAACACTGAATTGGGTTTTTGATTTGTCATTGATGTAAAAGTTGCTATTAGCTGCTCAGATTTGAGAATATTTTTCTAAAAACTCATCTATCCACTCTTGAGCTGCATCGATATTGGTTATGTCAGCAAGTTTAAGATTTGTACCTTCAGCCTCGTTAAACCCTTCAATGATTGCTTCAAAGATATTTGCCTCAGCTATGATCTCGCGTGCCATTTCTGCTGGGTCATAACTTTGTTTGGCTTTCTTAAGTCCTGCAATTTGTTTGTCGATCGCAGCACCTATCTTGGCTAATGCTGCTTTAAAATCTTGTTTATTAATAGATAAAGCAGTTTTTGATTTGTTTAATGTTGCGATCATGATCTTATTCCTGAGAATTTAAATAAATCTTGTATTTAAAATATTGTGTACCTACCCACGACTTTGCCAACTAGCCTACAATTAGAGTCAATTGGCATGATTTGCTTATGCCAATTTTGGTTAAGTGGTCGTAAATAATAGTAACCTCCCTCGACCACTAACTCTTTAAATGTTGCTTCACTATCACCATCACACGCCATAACTACCAAATCACCGGTATTCAATTCATCGAGTTGGAAAGTTGGATTTACATAGATTCTATCTTCTGGTTTAAAAGTAGGTTCCATTGATGCACCTTTCACAATTAAACCAAAACCATATTGTCCAGCCCTTGGATTATAAGGAATCCATTCAATAACATGAGACATATCCGACGAGACAACAGGGGTGTAGTCGCCAGCCTGCACCCATGAAATAACAGGTGTTTGCTTGCTCGCTGGCAATCCATCATGAATAACAGGTGGCACATAATGATTAGGTGTGATTTGAGGCTGTTCTTCTTGTGACTGATCCAAATATCCACGCGGCTTATTGAATGCATCTTCAATTTTAACAGCAGTATCATCACCAATATTTTTTGTTGGATTTTTACCTAAATATTGGCTTAACAAGCTATATGACATATCAATTTTTTCGGCAAATTCTTTGCGTTTTAGACCCGACTCCTCCATCAGCCTTTTTGCATTCATATACCTAATTTCATGAATAGTCTTAAATTTAGTCATGATAAGAAAACACCTAAGAATTAGATTACAAAAATACCCTACAGGTAGAAAATATAAATACCCTGATAGGTTGAATGTTTTTTACCTCTAAGGTATATTTATATTTAATTTACCTTATAGGTGTATTTATGCTTACTCTTTATGATTTCTGGCGAGGATTAAGCAAAGGTGAACGAATCCAATTCTGCGATGACGCAAAAATTTCATACAGATATATGGAAACTCACTTAATCCACGGTCGAAAAAAACCAAGCATGGAAACCGTTCAAAAAATGGTTGATGCAAGTAACCAAAAACTAACTCACAAAAGCATTTTTGATTTCTTCCTCGGAAAATCAACTGCTGTTTAGGAACAATCATGAGCAAAGTATTACCCGAACTATCCGCAAGTGCCAGAAACGACGTTTCTCGCATATTGCACGGTCTTGATTCAGGTAACCAAAAAGAAATTGCTGAACAGTTGGGCGTAGATCCAAGCACTGTTACTCGCATGAAAACAGATAGAAAAAACAATGGCTTGAATGAAATTGAAATGTTTTGCGAGCTATTGAGCTGTCTTGGATTGAAAGTTGTGCCTAAAGATTATCAAAGCATTGATAAGGAAAGGGTTGCAGCTCTACTTGTGATGTCAAAAAGCTGGATGAACCGAATTGAAACTGTCGATGACCTTTTCCACGATGAAATCAGCGGGAAAAAAGAAAAACTTGGATATTAAAAAAGCCTGATTGGGAAGATCAGGCTTTAGTGTCCAAACAGTTAGGAAATGAACATGAGCAATATATCAAAACACTACGCAACGAACAAGGCACTTCCAGAACATAAACGCAAACAAGTGATCCAATCCTGGTATGAGCCTGCATTACGCACGTTATCAAAAATTCTCGCCGTGAAAGAAGCAAATCTCAGAAAAATTAATCGTGATATCAAAAATGCTGCGGTTAGTCGCGATGAGTTTATCGATGCTTTGCTCACTGATCACAGGACATTACGCCACGATCATGCGAGCGAGATTATCACCAGTTTGTATCGTGCAGGAAAAATTCGTTTTTTAGGTCGCTTTATTCAAATGAATGAGCAAGGCGGTGAAGTATGAGCACTCAAGGAAAACGCAAACCCCTTACACACGGAACATTAAGTGGCTATCAGCACTATAAATGTCGTTGTAGTAAATGCCGAGAAGTAAAACGTGCTTATGAAAAAAAGTTAAAAGAGCAAAAGGGCCTGAAGAAACCAGAACTTGTTGGCCCTAAATCGATTGCTCATGGAACTTCAAATTCGTATCAATATTACGGTTGCCGTTGCGAGATTTGCAGTGCATTCATGCGTGGATATCGCTTGGGATCGAAATGTGAGTCTGCTTTACAAGTGAAACCTGAAGGAGAACTTACTCCAGTAATACAGATTAAATCTGAGGAATATGAGCGTCAACGCACATGTGGTACTGCTGAAGCTTACTCATTTGGTTGCACCTGTGAACTTTGCCTGACCGAAGGACGAAGCCAGTATTTAAAAATGGTGGTTTTATGATGCCCCAAGAAATACTTAATGAAATTTGGCTCACACCGGCACTGTTTGTAATTAATCACAGTGGTGGTAAGGACAGCCAGGCATTAATGATTGAGTTACTTAAAATTGTTCCTAAGGAGCAAATTCTAGTTGTTCATGCAAGTCTTGGTTACATGGAGTGGCCTGGTGCTCTTGAATTAGCAAAGAATCAAGCTGCAGCTGCGGGAGTTCCATTCATTGTGGCCAAAGCTAATAAAACATTTGTTGATATGGTTTTTAAAAGGTTCAGTGAGCGGCCAGAGGTTCCATCATTTCCAGCGCCAAAATACCGTCAATGTACAAGTGATCTCAAGCGTGATCCCATAAAAAGAGAAGTCCGTCGTTATGCAAAAGCTAATGGTTTTGATCGAATTGTGAATTGTATGGGATTACGTGCAGAGGAATCCAGTAACAGGGCTAAGCAAAATGTATTCAAAGCTTCAGCCGAGAGTGGTAAAGCCGGACGGATTTGGCATGACTACCTGCATATTCATTCTGTAAAAACAAATGAAGTTTTTAAAATCATTAGCGATGCAGGCCAAAAGCCACATCCGGCTTATATTGGCAATGATCGACTGAGCTGTATTGCCTGCATCATGGCCAGCACAACAGATCTTATCTATGGAGCCCAGAATAATCCGGAGACGTATTCATTAATCTGTTTTGTAGAGCAAGTCACGGGATACGCATTTCACGCCAGTATGAAGTTTTTACCGGCTCTCACAGGTATTAAGCCTGATTATTCATACCTGAAAGCACACCAAGACATAGTTTCTAAATTTCTTAATACGCGTTCTTACCGAAAGCGTATTCCGATGCTGGAGGTTACAGCATGAGCAAGTTCGTACCCAATTCATTCATGGTGGCCAACGCATTTGTAGATGATGCCATGAATAAAATTAGTGATGCATCAGTGAAGATCTATTTACTGATCATCCGTAAAACGCGTGGCTGGACGAAAGACAGTGATGCACTTTCATTACGTCAGCTAGAATCACTGTCGAAGAAAAGCCGACCTACAGTTGTCAAATGCTTAAATGAGCTTGAAGAAGTTGGATTGATTAAAAAGCATCATCAGTCTAAATACGGAAATGTATTTTCACCAGTAGACAATTACGACATTGGTGAATTGATCAGATTTCCGCATAAAAAAGTACTGGTTAAAACATTTGTACTATTTAAAAAACAGGTGGTTAAAAATTTTTACCACTTCGGATATGGACCTAAAACAGCTCAAAAACCATACGAGTTTCACTTAAAAACAACTGGTAAAAAAACTTTACTGGTTAAAAATTTTTACCACCTTGAATCTGTGGATAACTCTTTCAACTGGTTAAAAATTTTTACCACTAAACAAGCAGGGTGGTTAAACATTTTTACCGTAAGTGGTAAAGAATTTTTACCGCAAGTGGTAAAGAATTTTAACCCACAAAGTAAAACTATCAAAAGAAACTATCAAAATAAAAAAAATACCTGGCTTTCTTTTGAAAATTTGAAAGATCAGATTGTTTCTTGCAATACGTCGGTGAGTACCGATGAGATTTTAAATGCAACGTGGTTTAACAGAGAACTCGAAGCATTTGAAAATTACAACACCGGTAAAGATCATTCAGATGAGATGATGATCTATTTCTTTGCTGATTGGCTGATCAAAGCAAATTTGAAATACAGCAAGCAAAATCCTGTAAAACCGCAACGCAACCAAAATGAATCTTCTGAAAGCTCAGACTCTGATTTTTTAACTTTTGCATCTGTCAAACAAATGTACATGTTTGCAAACAAGCTCACTGCTCATCCAGTTGTGGTTAGAAAATTTAGCGCTCCTGGTGAATCAACTGAGGCTTTCGCTGGCCGAATAGCTGCCAAACTCTCAGATCCTCAAGAGCGCCAGAACTGGAAAACATACCTTGGTGATGTTGGTTACAAGGCCAAAGCAAAAGGGGGCTCACTATGAGTTATCTCAGAGTAGGAGACTTGGTGCTTCCAGGAGATCCAGAAGAGGCTAAAAAAAACTCTAATTGGAACCCGCAAGGAAATTTAACCGTTGTTGGTGTCCATCAAGGTAAACGTTCCAAAGAGATCATTATCACTGCTGTTGATGAGCGTGGAAATAAGTTTTGCGCTTTAGACGTGGCTTTCAAGAAAGTAAGTGAACAATCACTCAAAGGGGCGAAAACGTGAAAGTACTGGTAGGAATCGATACAGGTGTAAATACGGGTTTCGCCGTGGCATTGGATGAAGGTCAAGGCGGATATCTCATTCAAGTGAATTCATTAACGATTACTCAATCTATGGCCAGAGTTAAAGAGCTTTGTGATCTGTATGGCCAAGCTGAGGTATGCCTATACATCGAAGATGCACGTTTGCGTACATGGTTTGGTTCTGCTGATGCACGTATGAAGAGAAGTGGTGCAGGTATACGCGAGGGAATAGGTTCAGTTAAGCGCGATGCACAGATCTGGGAGGACTGGTGCAAAGAAAACAAGATCAACTACAAGATGATCCATCCAAAAGACAACTGCACCAAATACAAGTCAGATATTTTTCAGAAAATTACCGGTTGGGCGGGCCGAACAAATGAACATGCACGAGATGCTGCAATGCTTGTGTTTAAGCGTTATGCAAAATTTTGATTGAATTAAAAGAGGTATGACATGAGACAGAAGAATAACGATTGGTTTTTTATCCTGGTTTTTATGTTGATGGCGGCAGTAATTATTTCGGCAAACGCATTGAATATTTTTCAGATCTGTAAGACGGCTGATGTGTACTGGGTGAATGGCACGCAATACACATGCAAATGGTTTAAATAGTAGGAGCGCACATATGTTGGTTGAAAAGTTTGATTTTTTAGAGTTCTTGCGCCTTGCTATCGCTCAAGGAAAAGCTGAAGGAAAAAAGATATCTAAGGATGTAGTTTTAGGTGAAATCGCATTGATGCCAGCCGGCGCCAAAAAATGGGCTGAATTGCTGATTGACCGTGTTGACTTTGAACGTATCGCATTGGTTACGGAATCAAAGAAAATTTATGAAACTACAATTATTGACGGTGTAGAGCGTAAAAAGCGTATCGAAGATATACCAGGTAAAGTCGAGTTTAAAAAAGGTGAAATCAATAATGCAGATTTTTTCCGTGTGCGTAATGTCTTGGCAGGAAAGATCCATAAGGAAATGATTAAGAAAAATTTTAA
>NZ_JVOR01000063.1:0-29564 GCF_001054715.1 Acinetobacter sp. 243_ASPC
ACGGCGGTAACCGGGGTTCGAATCCCCGTAGGGACGCCAAATTCGATCATTAAGATCATAAAAAAAGCCTCACAAAATGTGAGGCTTTTTTTATTTTAGGTTTTAAATCTTAATTAGACCTAAAACCCTTAAAATGACTTATGCAGATTTTCTCGAATTTACACGCCCCTGAATTACCGCTTTAATATTGCCTTTGGCATAATTTAGAAAGACCAATAAAGGCGATAGTTTAGGATTTGGCGTTTTGCCTTTTCCAATGGTTTTAAACTGCGCGGCGTACCAGATAATTTCCATAATGGCCATCTTATCAACAAAAGGTAAGCCAGTTTTAATCGGTTTTACTGCATATCTTACATCCTGCCCTGCAATAAGACGCTGCGTCAAATCAGGCTCTACTGCAAACGGGCGCGCAATCCCGATAAAATCACATGCACCACTTTTTAAAGCTGCATTCATTCCCTCAACTGTACGAAAGCCACCAGTCACCATGAGTTTGCATGACACATGCTGACGAATTTTTTCTGCAAAATCTAAAAAGTAAGCTTCACGTGCAATGGTACTGGCTTTACGTTTATCTGCTTTTACTCCAGCCATTGCGGGTGCTTCATAACTCCCACCAGAGATTTCAATGATATCGATACCCGCAGCATCAATTGCCTTAAAGACAGCAATTACATCCTCTTCTGTAATACCGCCACGCTGGAAATCTGCTGAATTGAGTTTGACTGAAATAATGAAATCTTCAGATGTGGCCGCGCGTACCGCACGATAAATTTCAAGCAAGAAGCGCATACGGTTTTCAATACTGCCTCCCCATTGATCTTGGCGTTTATTGGTGAGTGGCGATAAAAACTGACTGATCAAATAACCATGCGCACCATGTAGTTGCACGCCTTCAAAACCTGCTTGCTCACACACGGAAGCTGCTTTGGCAAAGCGCTGTATAATCTCTCCAATTTCGTCGTGGCGAAGTTCACGCGGTGTTGCAAAAAGTGGTGCCAATGCGGCGCTAAATGGCACTGCCGATGGTGCTACGGTTTCTTTGTTTAAACCTTTTGGACACTGACGCCCCGGATGCGAAAGTTGAATCAACTGCACCATGCCATATTGTTTACCAATTTGTGCCCAATGCTTAAGCTGAGCCAGATCACGTTCATTTTCAATGGCCACAACGCCTGGCTCATTCTTGGCACGAATATCAACCATCACATTACCCGTTATGGCACAACCCAACTCACCTTTGGCCCATGCTTCATAGAGTCCGTAATGTAGAGTATTAGGCTGACCTGCCTCATTGGACAGTGCTTCACTCATCGCACCTTTGATAATTCGGTTTTTAAAAGTGGTATTGCGTATTTTAAGTGGCTCAGCGATTTGATTCATGACATTGCTCGGCAAGTTGTAGCTGTTTTCTTATCAATTTAGTTTAAACAGGTCTACTGTCAAGCCAAAACCGACAAACTGACAACATATATTGTCAAATTATTAATACTGACTGGCTTGAATCAACTGCTGGGTATAGTCCGTTTGTGGTGAAACAAATAAAGTTTCAGTGTCTTGAAATTCCATCACGATGCCATGCTTGAGCACCATCACCTGCTGGCAAAGCGCTCTGACCACTTGTAAATCATGACTGATAAACACATAGCTGATGTGTTCATCTGCTTGAAGCTGGCGCAGCAACTTTACAATCGCGCGCTGTGTGGTGCGGTCTAAGGCTGAGGTCGGTTCATCCAGCACAATCAGTTTTGGCTGAAGTATCAAAGCTCTTGCCAAAGCGATACGTTGTCGCTGCCCGCCAGATAACTGATGCGGATAACGATGCTTAAACGCTGGTGTTAGCTCAACCTTCTCAAGCGCAGTATCGATCAATGCTTCTCGCTCAAGTGCGGCAACACGCTTTAATGCCAGCCCCTCTCCAACAATTTGTGCAACATTCATTCGCGGATTCAGGCTACTAAACGGATCTTGAAATACCATCTGGATCGATTGACGAATAGGCCGCAGTTGGCTTTCTTTCAGTTGATTCAGATTTTCTCCAAGAAATACAATCTCGCCATCACTTTCAATCAATCGCGTAATCGCCAGTGCCAGTGTGGATTTACCCGAACCACTTTCTCCCACAATCCCAAGAGTATTGCCTTGCTGAAGCTGAAAACTCAGCGGTGCCAGTGCGCTAAAGTAATTTTGAGTTCGCCAGAATAATCTGTTTTGAAGCGGATACTTCACCGAAAGATGATGAACGCCTAAAACTTCTTGATCAGATGACATCGGAAGTGCACGTCCAAAGTCGTGATCTAGCAGATGACGTGTATAGGCTGTTTGTGGTCGCTCAAACAATTCTTTCGCTGTAGACTGTTCTTCGACCCGACCTTGATTCATTACAATCACGTCATCGGCATAGCGTTTTACCAAGTTCAGATCGTGACTGATCAAGATCAATCCCATGCCAGATTGGCGCTGCAATGACTTGAGCAAGTCCAGAATTTGCGCTTGTAAGGTCACATCAAGCGCTGTGGTGGGTTCATCGGCAATCAAAATTTCAGGCTGTTGTGCCAGTGCCATGGCAATCATGACGCGCTGGCGTTGCCCGCCAGACAGCTCATGCGGATAACGTCTAAGCTTTTGCTCTGGCTCTGGGATTCCCACATCATTGAGCAATTCAATCACACGCGCACGAACACGTGCTTTTGACCAGCCACGAAGTCTGAGCATTTCACCCACGATTTTTTCAACTCGATGTAGCGGATTCAGTGCAGTCATGGGTTCTTGAAAAATCATGGCAATTTTACTGCCCCGAAGCTGCTGTAACGCTTGAGTTGTGAGCTTAAATAAATTCTGATCGTGAAAATGTGCAGTGCCCGAAATTTGAAGCTGCTCTGGAAGTAAACCCAATAAAGCCAGACTGCTAATCGATTTACCAGAGCCACTTTCCCCCACGATTGCCAAGGTTTGCCCGGCGTGTAAGTCGAAGCTTAAGTCATCGACTAAAAGCTGATGAGCATCTAGCGCAATGCGTAAATGCTCAACCTGTAATAATGGGGTATTAGCGTCTTGGGTCGAATGCATCACGCGTGGCCTCTCCGACATAAATCAATAATGACAAAACCAGCGCCAGCGTAAAAAAGCCAGAGAGCGCCAGCCACGGTGCATTGAGATTATTTTTCCCTTGTAGCAGCAGTTCTCCCAATGATGCAGCATCTGGAGGTAAACCATAGCCCAAAAAGTCCAGTGCCGTTAGCGCAGTAATATTGGCAGTAAGCATAAACGGCAATTGGGAGAGGCTTGAGCTGATGGCATTGGGTAAAATATGCCGGAAAATGATAGTCCGATCAGCTACGCCCAAAGCACGTGCAGCGCGTACATAGTCAAAATTTCGAGCGCGCAAGAATTCAGCCCGCACCAACCCCACCAATGCCGTCCAGCCAAACAGCAGCATAATCACAAATAACCAGTAGACACTTGGGGTAAACATACTCACCAAGATCATGACCATAAACAGCATGGGTAATCCGCCCCACACCTCTAGCACCCGCTGGCCAATCAAATCGACCCAGCCACCATAATAGCCCTGTAGTGCCCCAATCAAAATTCCGATAAAGGCGGCACAGAGAGTCAAGGCAAATCCAAATAAAAGAGACACGCGCAAGCCATATAAAATACGCGCCAATACGTCACGGCCCTGATCGTCTGTCCCCAGCCAGTTTTGCTGCGACGGAGGCGATGGCACAGGCACAGCCAGCTCCAG
Source organism: Acinetobacter sp. 243_ASPC (assembly GCF_001054715.1). NCBI lineage: Bacteria > Pseudomonadati > Pseudomonadota > Gammaproteobacteria > Moraxellales > Moraxellaceae > Acinetobacter > Acinetobacter sp. 243_ASPC. The sequence goes on from NZ_JVOR01000063.1 coordinate 3,749, forward strand.
ATTAGGCGTTTGATATGAAAATGGAATCACAGGCCAAAGTGCCCATCCATCACGATCGATGAGTTGCTGTACGGCTGGATCTTTATAATCTGTTTCGGTTTCAAATATCCCGCCAAAAGTTGTTTCTGGATAGGACTGGATCACTGGAAAATAATAGGATTGTTGATACTTCACCACCAAAGGTTTGTCGTTGGCAATTAATTCAGAGAAAATCGCCAGTACAAAAATCACTGCAAAAACAATTAAGCAGATAAAACCTAACCGGTTTTGTTTAAAACGTGCAAGACGCTGCTGCATCACTGGAGACATTATTTTGCTCCTCGCGCGTCGAAATTGATTCTTGGGTCAATGATTTGATACAGCACATCACTGACCAGTCTGAGCAGCAGCCCAAGTAAAGTAAATAAAAACAACGTGCCAAAAATCACTGGATAATCGCGCTGCGTAATCGCTTCAAAACCCAATAAACCAATCCCATCTAAATTGAAAATAATTTCAATAAACAGGTTTCCCACAAAGAAAATACCAATCAATGCTTCAGGTAAACCCGCAATCACAATCAGCATGGCATTTCGAAAAACATGCCCGTATAAAACCCGCGTTTCACTTAAACCCTTGGCGCGTGCTGCCAGCACATACTGCTTTCCGAGCTCTTCCATAAAGGCGTATTTGGTTAGATAGGTTAAACCCGCAAATCCACCCAGCAACATGGTGGTTAAAGGCAATGCCATATGCCAGAAATAGTCTTTTATTTTATTGAGTAAACTCAAATTCTGAAAATTTTCCGAAACCAGTCCTTGCAGTGGAAACCACTGAAAATATGAACCGCCCGCAAAAAATACGATCAACAGTACCCCAAATACAAAAGTAGGTACCGCATAACCAATCGCCAGCAAAATAGATGTCGACTTATCAAAGATTAATCCATGCTGGCGTGCCTTTCGAATGCCAAGCGGAATTGAAATCAGATAAATCAGCAAAGTACTCCATAATCCCAAAGAAATGGTGACCGGCATTTTCTCAAATAGTAACTGCGTAACAGGTTTATCTTTAAAAAAACTGGTACCAAAATCAAGACGCAAATATCCGTTCAACATCAGCCAAAAACGTTCTGGTGCAGACTTATCAAATCCATATTGCGCCTTAATTTTTTCGACCATTTCGGGCGTCAGACCACGCGCACCCTGATAATGGGTATCTGTACTGACAGAAGCAGTTTCTCCTCCGGTTTTTACACCTGAAAAACTTTCTGCCTGCTGAATAGCTTGCTCGACTGGTCCACCCGGTGCAATTTGCACCACGACAAAATTGATCAATAAAATCAGAAACAATGTCGGAATAATCAAGAACAGACGTTTAATAATATAAGCACCCATGCGCATACTCCTTGATTATTCTTGTTTACGCAAATAGCGGGCAACACGCTGTGCTTTTTCAGGATTGGACCACCAGTAATCATAACCCACCGATAACGCTGGCTTCACTTTAGGGCGTTCATACATGTCCCAGTATGCATACCAGTTACCCGCTTTTCCATAGGTCAAAATCTGGTAATAACCAGCCCGAAGCAACCGATCCAATACCTTGGTACTGGCCACCAGCTCATCTCGTGAATTGGCATGAATTACGCGCTGAATCACCGCATCAATGACAGGATCCTGAATTCCAGAATAATTATAATTTCCAACCTGATTGGCCGCTGCACTTCCCCAAAATTGCGCCTGCTCATTGCCCGGTGTTAAAGATTGTGGCAAGGCCATTGTGGTTAAATCGAAGTCATTGCGGCGCATGCGTTCCACATATTGTGGCGTATCGACCAAACGGATATTCACCGTAATGCCCAAGCGCTTTAAATTGCGAACAAAAGGCATCAGGGTGCGCTGTAAACTGTCCTGATGAATTAACAGCTCAAGCTGAACAGGACGCCCCTGTTTGTCTTTTAAAGTCTGATGCTGAACCGTATAGCCTGCCTCAATTAGTAACTGTCTTGCTTTAAGCAAGCTATTACGATTAAAGCCACTGGCATCGGAAACAGGATAACGCCAATTGGCCAAAACACCCTCACGCACAATCGGATCAAGTTTGGGCAAGAAAGGCGCTAGAATTTTTTGCTCTGCCGCAGATGGCGTTCCTGTTGCAGCCAGTTCACTGTTATTAAAATAACTCTGTAGACGTTGATACTGACCATAAAACAAAGCTTTATTTTGCCATTCAAAATCGTAAGCATAACTGATGGCACGTCTTAACTTGATATCGCTTAAAGGTCTGTGCCGCGTATTCATGACAATACTTTGTGTCGTCATGGGATTACGGTGCTCAAAGACATATTTTTTAATCATGCCGGACTTAAACGCCGGGAAGTCATAGCCTGTCACCCACTTACGCGACATAAATTCTTCATGCAAGGTGTATTGGCCCGACTTAAACCCCTCAAATGCAATGTCTAAATTACGATAATAGACATATTTTAAGCGATCAAAATTGTAGCGCCCGTGATTCACGGCTAAATCTTTAGCCCAGTATTTAGGATTACGTTTGTACGTAACACTTCGGCCCGGATCGATGCGCTCAATCAAATAAGGCCCCGACCCTAAAATCGGCTGGAGCGTGACTCGAGTGAAGTCCTTATGCTGCCAGTCTTTTTTTGAGTAAATGGGTAGGCTGGCCAAAATCATCGGCATTTCAAGATTACTTTTGGACTTAAAACTAAACTTGATGCGGTACTTCGACAGCACCTCGGTTTTGGCCAGATCTGCAATGTACATTTGCAGGCCCGGATTGGCCTTGGTTTGATACGTATCAAAGCTAAATTTGACATCTTCGGCAGTCAGAGCAGAGCCATCACTAAAACGTGCTTGCGGATTTAAATCAAAAATCACGAAGCTTGGGTGCTGTTGATCAAAGGTGGCCGTTTTAGCCAGCAAGGGATACATCACCCCGGGTTCATCTAACGAGCTAGACATCAAACTGTCAAAGACATAATTAATACCGTCGGTCGAACTGCCCTTGCCATTCATGCTATTCAAATTATCGAAGGTGCCATTACTCGACTGAATTAAGATTCCGCCTTTGGGTGCCTTGGGGTTGGCATAAGGCATATGCGTTAGCGCTTGATATTTGGGTTGGGTACGAATGGCGATATAAGGTGTGGTGGTAACGGCGGCAAAACAACTTAAAGAAAAAACACCAAGCCCCAATGCGAGGCTTAGTGCTTTCATTACATATGCATTCTTGGCGTGCATTTATCGTCCAGTAAAGTTATAGATTGGGAACCTTAATCACATCTCCAATACGAAGTGAACTTGAAGGACGTAAATCATTTAGATCGGCCAGTTCAGCCAATGCCATGCCATACTTACTGGCAAGTCCAATCAGGGTATCACCGCGCTTGACCTTATACTCCGTGATTGTTTTTGGAACTTGTAAGGTTTGACCACGCTGTAAGCTCGCGCGGGCACTCAAGTCATTCAAATCGGCCAGCTCTTTAGATGACATGCCTAAACGACTGGCAATACTATTAAGCGACTCACCCGACTTGACCGTATAAGATTCGGTTTTGGTCGAGGCTTTGGCATTGGATTTTGCTTTTGGCTCGGCTTTGGCACTGACTTGTTTTTCAGTTTCACCGCTTAATTTGAGCTTTTGTCCTGCTTGCAGGCCAGAACTGCGTAGACCGTTGAGCTTCATCAAATCATTGGCATCGAGGTTATAACGGCTGGCAATGGCGCCCAGCGTATCACCCGATTTAACGGTATAGACCTCAGGAGCAGCCTGCTCCGCAGATTTCTTGCTTGAGCTTGATGGTACATCACCCGTGAGTTTTAGCTTTTGCCCAACGCGAAGCCCTGCTGTACGGTTTAATCCGTTCAGCTCTGCCAAGTAATCCAGTTGTAAATTAAATTTACTCGCTACCGCATTTAAGCTATCACCCGATTGAACCGTATATTCTTCAGGTGTGGTCGAACCAGCCGGAATCTTAATGCTTTGACCAGCTCTCAAGCCAGAAGCAGATTTCATATTGTTTAGCTCAAGTAACTCACTCAAGCTCGTTTTTGTAGCGCTGGCAATACTCGATAAGGTTTCACCGCGCTGTACTTTATAGCTTTCGGTTTTAATCGAAGGAGCATTTTTGCTTGCCTTGGCCGCTACACTGCTCTCTTCCTCAGCAACTTCGTGCAATGGAACATTAATTTTCTGACCAATGTATAAATTACTTCCTGCATTCAATCCTGTGGTCAGATCCGCTAGTTCCTGATTAGAGAGTCCATAACGATCTGCAATCTGTTTGAGATATTCACCACGTTTTACAGTGTAGAGTTTGGTTGGCGTGCGTTTGGTCGATTTCGTATCGCTATTGTGCTTAGCCGAGGCTGTCGTAGTATTGCCTTTTTTCTCTTTTAAGCTTAGTTTCTGGCCCACAAACAAACCACTGGTAACACTTAGCTCGTTTAGATCGGCCAATTGCTTAACACTCAAACCGAACTGTTCTGCCACTGCGGTCAGGCTGTCATTGGCTTTAACGGTATAGGTATCTGGAATCGTCTCGGTTTTAGAAGCAGATTCTGCTTGTGGTTTGGCATCATATAAATACAGTGTAGTGCCTGCATACAATGTACGATTCGGATCGATCTGGTTCCAGTTTGCAATGTCGCGCCAGCTCACACCGTTTTTCATGGCAATGATGGCCAGCGTATCGCCTGAAACAACCGTATAGGTAGAGCGCTTTCCTTTTGGCTGAACCACAACAATATCGGTATCCGTTTTGATATACGGCTTGTTGCTATTACGCTGTACATCCTGATCGCTGGCACTGACGGTTTCTGCCAATGCTTTCGGATACGCAAATTCTTTGGTGACTTCTTTGCCTTGCTGATCGGCAACAGATTGACTGGTCTGAATCGCAGTAAGCTTAATCTTACCATCGAGCGGATCGACAATTTGAGTGCCTTTCGGTGCCAATGCAGAAAGCTCGGCAACCACTTGATCTTTTTCTGCTTGAGTTGGTTGTGGCTCCAACGCTTGTGCAACAGTCTCCTTCTGACCTTCAGAACGAATCGCAGCAACAATATCAGCACGTTCGGTTTTTGAAATTGGTGGTTCCGTCGTCACAGGCTTCACATTGGCTTTTTGTGTCACTGCAACTGGAATACGCGGTGCACTCGGTACATCAGCACTCGCTGCAAAAGCAGCCAGTTCGTCTGCACCACGCGGAGTACTGATACGGCGCGTGGTTGTTGAAGCGGCTGTAGTGGTCGTATTCTTTACCGCTGGCTTGGTGTTACTGGCAGTCAATACAGGAGTGGTCGAGGTGGTCACCGAGGACGTTCCTGTATTTCTTGGTGTTGTAGTGACCGTGACAGACGCTGGAGGTGCTGCGGTATTCGCGGCCCACATACCAGATGACGATGAAGGTTTTAACGCTCTGAGTTTGGTGTCAATCGATGGGCTTAAATCGGCCGGAATCAAAATCCGCATTGGGCTGGCCGGATCGATCACATCACCCCGATAACCTGGGTTAAGAGCATATAGCTCGGTACGGCTTAAACCGGTTACCGCTGAAATTTGATTGAGGTCTACCGGACCACTTAAGGTGACTTCACGAAAGTGCGGACGATTGGCAATTGGCGGCAATGACACACCATATGCTTTTGGATTTTTAATAATCTGAGCCACCGCAAGGAACCGCGGTACATAGTTCATGGTTTCCGCAGGCAGTTTCAGCGACCAGTAATCGGTTGGTAAGCCTGCCGCCTGATTTCGGTTAATGGCCTGTTGAATACGTCCCGGTCCGGCATTATAAGACGCCAGTGCCAGCTCCCATGAGCCAAACTGGTTATACAAACTGCCTAAAAATTCATAAGCTGCACGCGTCGACTCAACGACATCACGGCGGCCATCGTAGAGACTGGTTTGACGTAAGCCGTAAATACGGCCGGTACTTGGGATAAACTGCCATAGTCCTGCCGCCGCCGCACTACTGGTCGCAGCTGGATCGTAAGAACTTTCAATGACCGGTAACAGTGCAAGCTCAGTCGGTAAACCACGACGTTCTGCTTCTTTTACGGTGTGGTATAAGTAGCGGCTGGCACGTGCACTTAAGCGGTCTAAATAAGGCTGACGCGAAATAAACCAACTACGCTGTGCTTCAATACGTGGGTCCCAATGGGTTTCGTCCATCTTAAATCCGACGGTCATGCGTTTCCAAACGTCACCGTGCTTTAAAATTAATAGACGGTCGCCCTCTACTGCTCGCATGTCAGTCGCCGAAAGTAAATCTTCTAAAGAATCCAAGCTGCTGGCATCTAAAAAGCCTGAACCCATTTTATGCGTCGATTTGCTGTGTGTTTTTTCTGGAGTTGAAGAACATCCGGCTGTAAGACCTATGGCTGCGATTGCAGAACCAAGAACCGTATATTTGAAAAGTGAGGCGACTGAAAAAGGCCACATCATTGTGGTAGATTTATACATATAGATGTTCCAAACAACTCGCGTAAAGTTTAATTCTTTAAATATGCCATTGTAGTGAAGCATGCCGTCGAGACAAGGCAATAATTTAGCGTGATTTGAGTGGAAATGTTACAAGAAATTAAAAAAACACCCCTTAGAGCGCAGAGAATCGCTTCGTTTGCGTATACAATACCCATTGTTCCCTTTGTTTTACGTGTCGAGTCTGGTTCTTATGTCACAAACAATCACCCTTTATGTTGATGGCGCCTGTAAAGGCAATCCCGGCTTAGGTGGCTGGGGTGCGTATATCATTACCGAGCAAGGTGAGCATAAACTGTGTGGTGGCGAGCCAACCACCACCAACAACCGCATGGAACTGACCGCTGCAATTGAAGGCATTCGTTTTTGTCCACCAGATGCCAGCTTGATTATTTGGACCGATTCAAACTATGTCAAACAAGGCATTACCGAATGGATTCATGGCTGGAAAAAGAAAAACTGGAAAGACGTTAAAAATCCTGATCTTTGGCAGGCACTTGATGCGATCTGTCAAGGTCGTCAAATTGAGTGGAACTGGATTAAGGGTCACGCTGGCCACGCAGGAAATGAAATGGCCGATATGCTCGCAAACCAAGGGGCAGCCCAGATCGCCGCTGAGCTTCACACTCAACCTAAAACCACTGAAGACACTAAAAAAAAACCTGAAAATGACTGGTTGCTCGACGATCCGTTCGGTTTTGACCTCGATCAGGTAGAACCTGAAGAGAATATTGAGGCAGACGACGAGTCTGAACTCGACAATATACCGAGTGAGTCCGAGCAAAATCAGGTTCACCCGTTTATTGTTGTCACGCCTGCACAGGTGCATGCACAAGGGCCGCGCCAACTCATTCTAGATACCGAAACCACAGGTTTTTATTATCAAGATGGTGATCGTATTATCGAGGTCGGTGCGATCGAAATGATCAACCGTAAACTGACGGGCAGCTCGATTCATATTTACATTAATCCAGAAAAGCCGGTAGGCGATTCGGTTAATGTCCACGGAATTACCGACGAGTTTCTTGCAGATAAACCCAAGTATGCAGAGATTGCGGACGTACTATTTGAATATCTGAAAGGTGCAGAGATTATTGCACATAACGCCACCTTCGATATGAACTTCCTGAATATGGAGTTTACCCGTGTAGGATTACCTGCATTGTCTGAGGTGTGTACAGTCACCGATACCTTGGCACTGGCCAAAAATAAGCATCCGGGGCAAAAAAACTCGCTCGATGCCTTGGTCAGACGCTACGAAATTCCGGCAAGAGACCGTACGTTCCACGGCGCGTTACTCGATGCGGAAATTTTGTCGGATGTCTATTTGGCCATGACCGGTGGGCAGGTTTCATTTGATATGGATGCCCTATCACAAAGTGAAAATGAGCAAGGTCAGTCAAAACGTGCACGTGTCGATTTTCAGCTTCCAGTGATTCAACCCTCCGAAGAAGAATTGGCACGTCACAATGAATGGGTTCAGCGCTACGAAGAAAAAAATGGGGCCGCCTGCTTGTTTGCAAAATAAAACCCAAAAGTTTTTTACAACAGATGATGCAAGCCGATCAACTTGAGGTATAGTCAGGTTGATCTTTTAGTCGCGCCGTCTGGACGCTCATAACATTATAAAGTGGTGCAGTTTTTATGTCTTCACAAGTTTCTATTCGCTTCGACCCTTCTGCATTGTTAACGATAAAAAAAGAAATTGATGATTCAGTTCGGCGTGTTGAAATCGCAATCCAAACACTACATGATGAACAACAGATTCCGTTTGAACTTGAAGAGACGCTTGAGCACTTTGACCAGTGTGCACAAGTTTTAGAGCTGATTGATATGGGACATCTGTCGCAAATGATCGGCTATATTTCATTATTGGTCCGAAAAATCATGCAAGCGCCTGCCCTCACCGACGCCACCACGATGGCGGCACTTAGTGAAGGTACCACCATGTTAAAGCGCTATATCGAATTTACCGCTTTGCATGAAGTTAAAGCACCACAATTTCTGCTCGATACGCTGAATCGACTTGAGCTTGCTCTTGGCAAACCACTCACGCAAGAAGGTCAACGACTCATTACCCGCTTAAATGCATTTAAAAGTGATTTATCCCTGCCTTTACCGCCTAAACTTGAGCAATCCGAATACGTGCACCAGTTATATAAGCACGCTTTGCACAAGCTCATCCAGCACAGCGAAACCACACTGGATTTACAAGCAATTAAGTTGATTGGTGTATATCTAGCCAACGCCGCTAAAAAACATCATACCAAGCAATATTGGCAACTGGTTTATGTGGCACTTGATCATATTGATCAGCTAATCTTGAGTGATGCGCGTCTAAGAATCTTGATTCAACTCGAAAGCAATATAGGTAAATTCTTTGAACAGCCAGATGAATTTCGAGCTTCTATCACCGATTTGGCCAATATTATCAGCCTGTGCGTGAGTCAGGACGATGCGATTTCCGAACTATTACGCCGCCAGCTACGTATTGGAGATGATCAACTGACCGATACCCAATTACAGGTCTTGAGTTCACATTTGTATGGTCCTGACTATGACACCATTCATGCAGTGTGCCAGTTAATCAATGAATCAATGACACAAATTCGCAACGAAATCGAATACAACTATTTAAGTATGACACCTGAAAAAATTCAGGAATTACAAGCTCAACTGTCTCATCTGGCTAATGTGTTTAAAGTATTAAACCTACACGAAGCCAATCGTGCACTGGCACAACAGGCCGAGCACCTTAATCAGCCAGATATTCTTACTCACGATGGCTATGCCCAGCAGCTAATGCGCAGTATTTTATCTGCCATGAATTCGATTGGTATTTTAGAGCGGAACTATACCTCTAATCGCTTGCAGTTACGTGCGCACAATATGAATATTTCACTTGATCGTTTAGACGATGCGCATGCCGCGCTGTTACATGAAACCAAACTGGTAGTCAATGCCGCGGCACATGCGCTAGAAGCGACGCAAGCCACGGAGGCTACAGCACTGGACCTTGGCACCATGCAGCAGCAGTTAAATGAGCTTGCAGGCGCAGCACTCTTTTTAGGTGCAAAAGAATTACACAAGGCCTTACATGACAGTGCACAGTTTATGGGTGCGCTGCAAAGCAATCACAGCGATTTAAAACACGATGATATGAGCCGTTTACTGAATATTTTGGCCTGTCTGGATCTTTTCATCGATAATTTAAAAACCAAACAACCTGTCTTACGTGCCACCTTTGAGGTAGCATTAAGACACTCCTCTCACTTTCAATCAGCGGTTGCCTAATGTCTGAGTTATCACTAGCTTACATCTTTCATAATCAACAACTTCTCGTTGATGAAAACCATAAACTTCCTAGCGTTGAGGCCATGACTGGCGATTTAAAGCTGGGCACGGGCGACAATGTTATTGCGCGGGATTTAAAGACTGACGATCAAATTCCTGCCGGATTTAAGCTGGTGCCGATTCGTCAACTGGTTTCGACATGGTCGACCGACGAATTTTTGCAGGCAAGCCGTGCGGTCCAACTCCTTGAATGGCGCCGCAATCACAAGTTTTGTAGCCGTTGCGGGCATGAAACTGAACAGCATGCCACTGAATACACAATGACTTGCCCGTCTTGTCATTACAATCAGTATCCACGAATCCAACCGTGTGTGATTACGGTGATTACCCGAGGCGACAACGAAATTTTGTTGGCCAAAAATGCCAATAACAAGACCAATATGTACAGTCTGATTGCAGGCTTTGTAGAAATTGCAGAAACACTTGAAGAAGCTGTTCAACGTGAAACGCTTGAAGAAGTCGGACTGAAAGTTAAAAATATTCGTTACTTATCGAGCCAGCCTTGGCCTTTTCCAAGTAATTTAATGCTCGCCTTTCAGGCGGAATATGAATCGGGCGAGATCAAATTACAAGAAGAGGAAATTAGTGACGCACAGTTTTTCAAGTTTGATGAACTGCCAGAAATTCCATTTAAAGGCAGTATCGCGTACGCCATGATTATGCATGTGATTCATCAACAGCCAATGTAATTGGCTGTTTTTACTTAACGGGATGTGTCTCTTTAAGCAAATTGAGTAACGTTCGTTTGGTCTTGAAATAACGGCTAAACAAACTCGACAATGTTGCAATGATGGTGATATGTCCCGTTTTAGGAATCACACTGATATGACTGTGGTTTCCAGCCTGTACCAACACTTGCTGCATATCTAAGCTATTACTTTGCTTGACGATATGATCGTTCTCAGCCAGAAACATATAATGCCGAATATGATTTTTTTTCACAAAATAATACGGCATGACCTGCTGATAGGGCACCGACTGATCAAAGGCATCTTCAGCGAGTGGGTCGCCTTTATAATCAAAATGATAAGGCCCAGCAAATCCGACAATTGCTTTAATCTGCTCATAACACTGAAGCGCAAGCCTCTGGGGATGGTACACCAGCGACATAATATTAAATGCGCCAGATGAGTGGCCCATCAAAATGATCTGCTGCGCTGAAATATTCAAACGCGCTTGATGTTGATCAAGATATTGGAGCGCCACGGCTAAATCATCGACAAACACAGGAAAAATAGATTGTGGCGCCAGATGATAATTGATGATCGCGACGTCGTAGCCTTCACGCGTAAGGCTTTCACCTAAAAACACATAGTCTTTTTTATCACCGTGCTGCCATGCACCACCATGGACAAAAACCACCAGTGGACGATGTGCTAAAGGTGTGTTGGCTCGGTACAGATCGAGTCGCTGACGCGCTTTCAAGCCATAAGCAATATTTTCAGTACAGCTATAGCTCGATTTAGGCGTAAGTCGGTTGAGTGCATAACTTCCAAGATCATAAACACGCACCGACTTACATTGCTCTCTCACCCATTCGACCTGCTTTCCAAGTTGCTCCAAAAGCTGATGCGGTTTATTGAGCATTGGTGGTTCCGTTTTGATTTGGATCAATCGCCACTGGCGTCTGTACTTCTGGCTGTACCGAATTGGCCAGTGGTGTCGCAACAGTCGAGCTGGCGACTGTACCGGCTGATTGTTCAATGTTGTCGATCAGGGTTACGATTTTAGTCACATTCCCGACTTTTTGTAGTACATCATTCAGATCATTAATTTCTGCAGTATTTAAACGCCCCATCACATATAACACGCCATCTTCGGTTTGAACCAAGACTTTAGAATCCGAAACTACAGGTGCACGCACCAGTAGTCCACGGGTGTTTGCGGTCACGGCAGTATCTTGCATAATGGTACTGTAGCCAATTTGCGGGCCAACCGTGATGTAGTTATGGACAGTTTTGACATCGCTCATGGCTTTAACATTGTCTTCAGCCAACTGACGTAATGATTCATCGGGAACTTGCCCTGTCAACAGCACATTGCTATGGAAGCTTTCAATGTTGACGCGTGACTGTTTAAAGCGAGGGTCTAGCTTATACAAATTAATGGTCGCTGTGCGCTTGATAGAAGAATCAATAAACACCTGCCCTAAGCTGCGCGCACCGCTCTCTGTGCCTACAGGTGCTGAACCTGTTCCACCCGAAATGAAACTTGCACATCCCGATAAACTTGCTACGCACAACATCAGTATTGAAATTCGTTTAACCACTGAGCAAGACTCCCTATACACTCTTTTTTAAAACAATCGGCGAACATTTACGGCATTTACATGCCCAAAGAGTAAATAACTCCAGTTACAAAGTAAACGCATTTTCGATCCACTGTCGATCATAGCGAAGATTAGAAAAATCTTGCTGTACTGTTTTTGCAATTTTGTAGGGGAAATCAAAACAAATCACATCGAAACGACAGTAAAACTGCTGATAATGTGGATACTTATTCAAAAAATACTGCGCCGTCTTAATGATTTTACGTTGTTGTGAATACATGAGTACTTCGTTTGCCATCGCATAACTCCCTTGGGTGCGTGCTTTGACTTCAACAAAAACCAGCTCATCTCCTTTGGCCACAATTAAATCAATTTCACCACGGCGCGAGCGAAAATTTTGTTGCACCAACTGAAACCCATGGGCTTGCAGTAAGGTTAAAGCCGCTTGTTCTGCCCATACACCCAAGTGGTGAGCATGCGGCTCAGCATGATGTGAAGACTGTGTTATTTGAGAACCACAAGCGAACGCTTGGTTTTTTGATAACAATGCACATTACGCTTGATCCGATCGCCCTGTGCAGTTAAATCGCCCGTTCGGCCCTTGAGTCGGAAATCCTGTATGGCAGGATTAAGTACATATTGTTCAGTCAGCATCCACGCGTCTCCACCAAAGGCGATTAAACGCTGATACGGCATCGGTTCAGGTTTTTGCAAATAGGCATGGTACACATCGTTCCATTGATGCTCGTATAAGGCAGGTACATCACAAAAGGTTAGCCCCTCTGGAATCGCTTTATTTTCTTCAATGGCAATGGCTTGTGCATATACTCCGCGTTTGGGTAGCTTGCCCAGTTGGTTGAGCCATGTAGAATCGCCCATCAGCATTAAACCCTGACCTTTTTTAAGCTTGGCCGGTAACGTTTGAATCGGTTCTACACGATGACCAAATTGCGAAACCAGCGAGATGTAATACAGTTCGGTATCGGCTTCTCTGCCATTTTGACGCAGCACCAAGAGATCCGTGATGTTATCTTTTTGCAACACATCGATCATCGAGCCTGCGTCATCTTGTTTCGACAAACTAAATTGAATCACGTTTTTTGCTTCAGCACCCACTTCATTGAGGGCCAACACTTTTACTTTGGGGTTGAGCTTCATCACCTCTTCAACATCTTGCCGAGCCAGTGGCCCAACCACCATTTCAGTTTTTTTGCCTACATGCTGTCTGAAAATAGACTTCATGTTTTGCTGATCTGAGTTAACAAATTTGATGGGTGTTTTGTGGTTTGATTGCGCGTAAGCGCTCAAAAAACCGTGCTTAATACTGGTCGCGGCTCGCGCCATAGGTCCGGTTTCAGGTAGAATGACGATCACTTCGGCGTGTGCCTGTGAAACAAAAGCTGCAAAAAACATCAGCAGCCAAGTCTTTTTATTATGTAGCATGGAGTAAAACCTTATGAGTGCTCAGTTATTTGTTGTAGCGACCCCAATTGGGCACTTAGATGACATGACGTATCGCGCCATCGAAACTTTAAAATCGGTCAGTTTAGTTGCCGCAGAAGATACGCGTCAGTCTGCTCAGTTGTTTAAGCATTATAATATAACAACTCCATTGACAGCATGCCACGATCACAATGAAAATCATAAAATTAATGAACTGATTCAACGTTTAAAAGCGGGTGAAAATATTGCCCTGATCAGTGATGCAGGTACCCCGCTCATTAGTGACCCAGGTTTTAAACTGGTTCGTGCTGCTCAAGAACACAAGATTCGCGTAGTACCCGTGCCGGGTGCCTGTGCAGCCGTTGCAGCCCTGAGTGCTGTCGGACTACCGAGTGATCGCTTTAGTTTTGAGGGTTTTTTACCGTCTAAATCTTCTCAGCGCATGCTTCAGCTTGAAAAACTAAAAGATGAAACACAAACCCTGATTTTTTATGAAGCGCCGCATCGTATTCTAGATTGTGTCAAAGATATGATGCAGGTTTTTGGTGCCGAGCGACCTGTCGGATTCGCACGTGAAATCACCAAAACATTTGAAACCATAAAAAAAATGAGTTTAGGTGAGTTGGTCAGCTTTGTAGAGCATGATCATAATCAGCAAAAAGGTGAAATTGTACTGATTGTAGGCGGTAATCCAGTTGAAAAAGACATGGAGCAAGAAAAACTGGATCAGTTACTGACGCGTCTTTTACAGGATCTTTCTGTGAAGGCTGCCTCTCAGCTTGCCGCCGACCTGACCGGCATCAAGAAAAAAATTGCCTATCAACGCGCTTTAGAACTGACCCAGACCGATCTCAATTAAGCATAAAAAAAGCATCAATCATGATGCTTTTTTTATGGATTCAGATTAATCTCGGGCGTCTTCATCTGGCGGAACTTGGGTAATACTTCCGCCTTTTGCTAGAAATGCCGCAATTTCATCTTCAAGCGCTTGTCTTTGCTTTTGCTTGGCTGTCACTGTCAGCGTTTCAGCTTCTGCAAGATCTGCATCGTTTCCGCTTGACTCTTCATCGTTGGCACCATGTTCAGCAGCTTTGGCTTCATCTTCATCGACTGCCGCATCTTCTGATTCATCGTATTCATTCATATCCGTCATTTTTTTCTCCCCTCAATGACCGATTCATACATCATGAACGTTACTCATAAATTACGAAGAAATTTAACAATCTCTTGCGTATTCGCAAAGAGGCTTTTACACCAATTTCGTATTTTTTTAAACTAATTTGTAATCATTAATCAATGACTGATTAAAAATTACCGTTTAAGTCCTAATGTGCATAACGGGTTTTGGCGAGTAAACTCAATCCTGTGGCCTGCTGTAGGAAAGCATTTTTTAGATTTTCATGCTCATCAACAAATTTTAAGCCCGCGTTACGCGCTGCAATCACTGGAAATAGCGTTTGAGATTCCAGCCAGCCAATCACAGACATACCATGCATCATGGCATCGTTTTGCCCTTTACGCGCATGTTCATAACGTCGCAAGGTTTGTTCATGTGCCCATACACCACGCGCCCGGTCATGTAGCAGCACATCACAGAGTAGTGCTGCATCTAAACAACCGATATTGACGCCCTGACCAGCCAGAGGATGAATCACATGCGCTGCATCTCCAACCAAAGCCAATCCCGGTTTGATGTATTGTTTTGCAGCACGGGCGATCAGCGGGAACGTTGCACGCGAACGTACCTCATGCACTTGACCCAACATATGCTGACTTTCTTGTGTAAGTAAATCCGCAAATGCCTGATCGCCTAATGCAGCATATTCCTCGGCATAATCTTCTGGCAATGTCCACACGATTGACTGCCGAAATCCCTTTTCATTTGGCTCGATACTGGCCATCGGCAAGAATGCCAATGGCCCGGTCGGCAAAAAGAGCTGGCGAGCCACATGCTGATGTGGCTGCGCCGTCTTCACGGCACAGCTAATCGCAGCCTGACGATAATCCAGCACATCCAGATCAATCATGGCTTGGTTACGCACAAACGAATTTGGACCGTCTGCACCAATCAGCAAACGAGTCTGCAAAACTGAACCATCTTCAAGCTCAAGCTGCCAGCCCGACTGTACAGATTCGATTCGCTTGACACGAATCTGCGTCCGATAATCTGCAATCACTTCACGCATTTTTTGCTGGATTGCAAAATTAACAATACTCGGTTCCACCATCGAACCCAATGCCTGATCCAGATGTGGTGTCTGCTCGCTCGCATGTCCGAATTGAATTTCACCGTAGCCATTTTTATTCCACACCTGCATGCCCGAATACGGCATATGACGTGAAATAGCACTCCAGACTCCAACGGTCTCTAACAAATGAATGGTGGCCTGACTCAAAGCCAATACTCGTGGATTTACTTCACGCTCAATGTGTTCACGTGAAAGTACAGGAGCAGCATCGAGGACGGTGACACGAACGCCACCTTGAGCCAACAATAGCGCTGTCAGTCCGCCTACCAGCCCACCGCCGACGATCACAACATCGTGCATTTGTGTCATGCTTTTAACCCCATCGCGTAATTGGCAACTAATGGCTTAATGCCCGGAATAACATCAAAAGCCACCAGCCCGGTATTTCGCAATAATTTGAGTACCGGATTTTGGTTACTAAAGCCACGCACCACCGAATCACAGAATTTAATCACGCGTTGCTGATCTTTTAATCGGGCTTGTTCATAAGCCAGCAGATTTTCTGGCTCACCGATATCGTCAGACTCACTCAATTGTTGTAACAGATGGCGCACCAGTACTTCAGCATCTCGTAGGCATAGGTTAAAGCCCTGCCCAGCGACCGGATGAATCGTATGCGCAGCGTTACCCATGAGTACCACACGACCTACAGCCTGCTTATGTGCCAATACTTGTGACAGCGGGTAACTAAAACGTCGTCCAGTTTTTTCAAAAGTTCCTGCCCGATCCCCATAGGTTTTTTGTAAAGCATCTAGAAAATGCTGATCGTTGTGCTCACCCAACCATTCGTCTTCGGTGCCTTTTTTTACAGGCCAGACCACAGAGCGTCGCGACTCGCCAGGCAAAGGCAATAATGCCAGTGGACCTAACGCACTAAAGCGCTCAAATCCGACCTGCTCGTGTGGTTTAGAGGTTTGTACCGTGGTCACAATCGCCACTTGATCATAATCTCGAACATCGGCACCCACGCCTAAAGCCTGACGACAAAATGAATCACGACCATCGGCGGCAATGACCAGTTTTGCTTGTAATTCAAGCTGCTCATGTTCACGCTCGGCATTTAAATAGACAAAGTCCTGATCTTGTTTTAATGACGTTACTTTGACGCTATCGATCAGCTCAATGAGTTCGTGCTGGCGTACCTGTGTAAGTAATACACGCCCCAACCATGCATTTTCAATGACCTGTCCAAAGCTTTCGACTTTTTCTTGTGAGGCCACCAGTCTTGCTTTGCCAAAACTACCTTCTTCGGTAATATGAACCTGTAAAATAGGCGTTGCGTGTTGCTGTAGCGCATCCCAGAGCTGTAACTTTTGATAAATTTGTACACTTCGGCGTGATAGTGCCGTATTTCGTGCATCGAAACTTGAGTGATAGGGAGCCAGATTTTCGTCGTCGTAATCTGGATACTGAATGGCTTCAAGCAATTTTACTGCAATATTTTGTTTTGCCAGCATGAGCGCGAGGCTCAATCCCACCATTCCACCACCGACAATAATCACATGTTGCACTGCGATTTCTCCTTTACTCGATTTTTATCGTTTCGCTTGAGCCATAAGTGTTTCAATTGCATCAATTTCTTTAACCACATTTTGCGTCAGAATCAATGGGCCATCTTCGGTCACCACGACATCATCTTCAATTCGAATGCCGATACCGCGCCATTTTTCATCTACCGTTTCATCATCAGGCGCAATATAAATACCCGGCTCAACCGTGACCACCATACCTGGCGCATAACTTCGCCATTTGCCAGTCACTTTGTAGGCACCTACATCATGCACATCCATCCCCAACCAATGTCCGGTGCCATGCATGTAAAATTGACGGTAGGCTTCTTTTTCGATGAGTTCATCAATTGCGCCGCGCATCAGTCCAAGTTGAAGTAAACCTTGTGTGATGATACGCACTGCGGCCTCGTGTGGATCACGATACGACCGTCCGACTCGCACCTGATCGATCGCGGCATACTGTGCGTCTAGCACGATTTGATAGAGCGCGCGTTGCTCTGGACTAAAACGACCATTGACTGGAAAAGTACGCGTAATATCAGATGCGTAGCACTGGTATTCACATGCTGCATCGATCAACACCAAATCACCATCATTGAGCGGCTGATTGTTTTCTACATAGTGCAAGATACAGGCGTTGGCTCCACCACCAACAATGCTGTTGTAAGACGGAACACAGCCATTTTGATTAAATACATAGTTCAATTCAGCTTCAAGTCCATACTCCATCATACCCGGACGAACCTTTTGCATGGCACGAGTATGCGCTTGTGCACTGATGTCCGATGCGATTTGCATCAATTGAATTTCTTCTTCTGACTTAAACAGTCGCATTTCATCTAAGAGGCGATCGAGTTGAAGCACTTGAGACGGCGCACCGTCGCCGCGTTTGTCTTGATCTTGAGCCTGTTTAATCCATTGACTTACGCGCGCATCAAATTCAGCTCGATGCCCGATTCGATAATAAATGGCGCCCTTATTGAATAACTTCTCGATGATTTCTTCGTCAAGCAAATCAATCGCAAAGGCTTCGTCTGCTTCATAATCTTCAACCGCACCATCGACACCTGCACGATAACCATTCCAGATTTCAAGCTCACGATTACGTTCACGACAAAACAGGCTATAGGTGTAATCTGCTGTACTTTCACCCGTTTCAATCACTGCTACAGCTTCAGGCTCGGCAAATCCAGTTAAATAAAAGAAACTACTATCTGCACGAAACTTATAATCCGCATCACGATTTCGATACGCCACTGGACTGGTTTCAATAATTGCAATACTGTTTGGCCCCATCTGCTCAGCGAGGCGGTCTCGACGACGTTCAAAATCTGCTTGGGTCAGTTTCATGTGCTCTTATAATCTATATGGATAATGTCTAAATGGTAAGGCAGCGCCCAAGCATTAGCTTGGACGATGTGGTGTAAACATTTCAACAATACTCTGATTTTCATCAGATTCAGATGTATTTTTCAACTTTGACTGAAAACTTTTAATTAATGAACTTTCTGAAACAGGGATTTTTTTACGGCCAATCGATAAGCTGACCGGAATCAAACGAACGAACTCATACAGTTCTTCGTAACCCATTTCGCCTTCTTCATCGTTGTCTGATTCGTCAAATTCGACTGCTGCAACATCTTGGAGATGCTCAATCAATTCAACTTCATCTGAACGGATGTGTCCGGAAGCCAAACCAAAGCCGAGTACCACGCCAGCACACCAATCTGCAAGCGCCTGTACCCGCTCTTGCAAAAGATGCTCTGAATCTGGGAGCATAGGTAAATAGTCCAGCTCATCTTCGGCGAGCGCATGCGCAACGTCTTCAGCTTCATCGGACAGCACAGACAGCGCCTGATCGTTTAAAGTCGGTACATTTAGCGTTGCTAAAATTTGTAACCATTCATCTCTGGTCGGTGCTTCTGTCACACAAACTATACCTGTAAGCAAGCCATGTAACTCACTAGGGCTTGAAATTTCCTCAATTCCTTCAAAATTTTGGTTCCACTCGTTCCAACCTGAAATATCGTCTTGCATTCGCTTATCCAATCTCTATACTTCGTATATATTACCTTTGATTGCAATTCTGTGCGACTACGTTATGTTAGAACAATTACAGCGACTTCAAGCGCATGTTGGCGTTTTAAAAACGCGTTTACTTCATTTAGAGCGTGACAACGAAGCGCTCGTAAAGACGAAAGATGAAACTGAAGCCCAACATCATAGTCAAATCGTGCAAAAAAATAGCATCATTACGGCCAAGCAAGAGGAAATTGAGACCTTAAATGATCAGCTTTCCCAACTTCAAGGCCAGTTTAAGCAACTTAACACAGATGCCACGGCACTTGCAGACCGCTACAGCCGTTTGGAAAAAAGTTGTACAGATCTGAAAAATCGTTTTCAGGAAATTTTGGCAGAGCGCAACGACTTACGTGTTACAAAAGAAAAGTTACAAGCACATCAGCGCCAAAGCCAGCAAGAGATTCAAGAGTTACAACAAGATCGTGATCGGTTGCTGAAAAAAAATGAACTGGCCAAATCAAAGGTTGAAGCGATCATTCAACGACTTGCAATTTTGGGTACGGCACAAGATCAACATGCTCAGGAAATCCAGCAACTCGCCGACCCTACTGAGGAGATTCATCCATGAGCGATCAAGTGGTCGTCGAACTACGTTTAATCGAACAAATTTTTCGTCTGAATACCACAGTTGAAAAACGTGATGAGCTTGAACGTGCTGCTGAAGTACTGAATGAGCGTTTTAATGAAATGCGCCGTAGTGCGCCGCGCGTTGAACACAACAAACTGGTCATTATGGTCGCGCTTCAATTGACCCAAGAAGTACTCAGCCTCAATAAATCATTGCAAGAGTATGAACATTGCGAGCGATTGTTAGACGCAATTTTACAAGATGTAGAAAAAAGCCTATAGAACTGTGCATTTTCGCGCAAACGTTCACCACTTGAAAACTAAGTTTACATAACACTGTGGCAAGGGAATTGCCATTGAGTTCAGATCGGTTATACTGAATCTGTCTCTGGGATGCTCGCCAGCGCGTCAGAATCCCCTGAGCCGATACTATCACTTTAGGATAGCGTTCTGCATATTTAGAGTGTATGCCTACCGCGAGTAGGAAACCCAGCAAGTATGCGTCGCTTCCACCTTGAACTTAAGGGTTCAAGGGTAATGACAGGCAGCGGCATCTTCGGAGGCATTTATTTTTAAATTATTATAATAACTTAGCTTCAAATCGAACTTTCATCACCGCCCCTCAAATCTCAAATAGTCTTCTGTGTATGCGCTGTGTATACTCTAGAATTAGTGCTATTTGTTGTTTAATATGCGCTATTAGTGCAAAGACGGCGAAATGTTTATGACCAATGAAAAAATCAAAATTACTAAAACTTTTGTAGACAACGTCCCTCTTTCGCCTGAAAAACAGGTTATTTATCGAGATTCTGAGCTCACTGGCTTCGGTTTACGTGTTAAGGGTGTAAAGACCTTCATTGCAGAAAAGAAGCTCCCTAACGGTATGCCATGCCGCGTTACGATTGGCCAGTATGGTTTATGGACGGTCAATCAAGCCAAAGACCAGGCTAAAGAATATCTTCTCATGATCAGCAAAGGCATTAATCCTAATGCCGAAAAGAAAAATATCCGACTCGCCGCAGCCGATCAGCTATTAACTTCCAAAAGTATACCGACTATTGCAGAAGTATACTCACTCTATAAAGAGAGAAAATCGTTATCCACTGATACAATCACTGCATACGATATATGTGTGAATGACTACTTTGAAGACTGGAAAAGCCTGAAGATTACATACCTAACCCAAAAGGCATGTAGGGATCGTTTTGTTGTACTTACTGAACGTAGCCCAGCACAAGCCAACCTTGCCTTTAAATTCTTGAGAGCACTGCATAACTTCGCAAAGATCAATTATCTCGGGCCAGAAGATAAACTAATAATCACTGGCGAGAATCCAGCAGCTTTTATTGGATCTAAAAAGAATCAGAATAAGATTAAGAGACGGCGTACATATATTCGAGCCGATCAACTTCACGACTGGTCATATCACGTAGCAACCACGCATTGGCTTGGAAGCCAAAAAGACAACATGCATGCTTACACGAATCAAGATTATCTGTTTCTGACGATTTTAACTGGCTTCCGTAGAAGTGAAGCCGAAACAGTGGAATGGAAAAATATTGATCTGAAGTACGGCACGATCAAAATCACTGATACTAAAAACGGCGAAGACCTTCTTTTACCTCTTGGTAATACGTTGTGGCACATACTCAGAGAGCGTAAGAAAAGAGCCGGTGACAATCAGTATGTTTTCCCGGATAAAACCGGTAAATCTCATATTGAAGATCGTCGTGACGTACGGAAAAAGATCACTGAATTGTCGGGTATTGAATTTACGTTTCATGATTTGCGAAGAACGTTTGGAACCATTGCAAATAGCTTAGCCATTGGTAGTTACACGATCAAGCGGCTTATCAACCATACTCTTGAAGATGATGATAACGATGTCACAGATGGTTATATTCAAGTCTCATTCGAAGAATTACGGAAGGCCATGAATATGATTGAAGATAAAGTATTGTCAGATGAAGTTAAGCAATTAATTAAATTTAGAAAATATATTTAACTATAATTTCAATTGTTTAAGTTGTTCCAAATTTTATTTTTGTTTAATTAATTTAACTTAAATAGATCCATCTAATTGATTTTTAAAAGTTAAATAAAAATATGTTAAATTAATTTAATGATTGACTAAATAAGGTGCCTGGCAGCATCTAAATTGATAGCATTACCCCCCCTACAATACTGCTTGATTAGTAAGTTATGTTCAAATTTATAGATGAATACACATATTATGGTCTTTTTTATACAAAAGTCTCGAATGGTACTGAAAAAAAATGTAGAAAGTATCTCGATATCAAAAAGTTAAACACGAAAGTTTCATCACCTCAATTAATGGTGATAATGATGAATCCTGGAGCATCAACTCCTTGCAAAGATTTCAATGATCAGGATGAAGCAGTTGAAACAACTCCTGATAAAACACAGGGTCAGATTGTCGCAGTAATGAAAGAATGTTCACTTGAGTATGTCCGCATTGTAAATCTATCAGACTTGAGAGAACCTAAATCCAAGATATTTTATAAAAATATAGACCCACAAGATTCTATTTTCTCTCCTTCAAACAAAGCTGATTTTGACGAATTTTTCATCAAAGGTGTTCCGGTACTTATCGCATGCGGAGTTCATGACTCGCTAGATGGTCTTGTTAAACAAGCGATTACGGTTATTGGAGATGCTGAAATAATTGGTGTGAAAAAAAAGAATTGCATCAACAAGTATTACCATGCAAAACCCTGGAGTAATGCGCAGAAAATACTGTGGGTCAATGATGCTGCTGAACAAATGAAAAAAACGAAAGATTATTACGCTTAAAATTTATTCATAAAAAATTACATGAATCCAAGCGATTAATTTTGATTGAATAGTTTTGATTATAGCATTGAAGCCCTCAATCGAGGGCTTTTTCTGGCCATGCTCTTATTAATCGCTCTGCATCAGCCGCGTGATCATCAGCTTTTTGTGCCACTGCTCGATATTCTGTGATGCAGCTTTCGAGTATGTCACTTGAGGAATCGGCGTACTCAATGACGGTTTCACGGGGAGCTGCGGACATACGTTGCTTTGCAATGCTGAGTTGCTTTGACAAGCTGTCAGCATTGGAACGAGCAGAATCAGCATCAGACTGAATTTGTTTAATTTTGGCATGATAGTTTTGCTCCACTTGCATGATTTGCTCTGCCCAGACTTTTTCTTGTTTAGCAGCTTGAACTTTGGCTTTTTCAGCAGCAAGTTTCTGTTGAGTGATGTAGTCAGCGTGTTGCTGCTTCAGATCCTTCGCCTGTCCCGCAAATTTGTTAACTTGATATGATTGAAATAAGCAGCAAATCAGCAGAATGATGATTAACGTCCAGCGCTTGTTTTTCAGAATCCACTTCACACAGACGTAAAAAAAGCGCTTTATCGCGCTTAGTATTGATAACCAGATCATGAGTTGGCTCCCATGCATTTTTCATAACGATCAACTTGCCGTGTCCAGACGCCATAGCAGCCATTGCTTCGAATCGAACAATCACGCTTTGCAACGTACTTCCATTTCAGCAATGATTTGCATGCAGCCACATACTGTCCCGCCTTGAGATTACGAAGCATTGATGAGCCTTTCCATGCGCTAATGCCGTATTGATATACGAAGTCGTTATATAAATCGTATTCAACTTGAGAGACTTTCACATTTTTCAAAGTTGCATTAAATGCCGGTGCGTTCTTAGAAATATGGCATTTCAGTTCTTGAAGTGCCTTTTCTTTTGAAATAGCCGGATCATTCAATGTTACTTTTTTTCCGTTGCAGTAGACTGTAGTACCGTGGCCAGTGGTTGGAACATCGCCCTTCACTGGGATAATAGGTTTGGGTGTAAAACCTTCCTTTTGTGCCGTAGCACTTACCTGCTCTTCACTAACATCAGATATAAAAAAACCGCCTAAACTGGCGGCTACTATAGATCCAATGACAAAATACTTAGTCTTGTTTGACACGACATTCCCCTCTTAAATTTTCCATGCGCTGCTTATGCTCGATCTCGCGTAACTCAGCATCTCTTTTTTCACGTTTGTTTTTGGCAATCGCAAAGTAAAGCTGAATAAGCAAGCCGAGTGCTGCAATAGCTAAACCACCCCACGCGATTACATCTACTTTTGCTACAAATCCCAAAAATGAAGCACTCCCGCTGGTAACTGTGACTTTGCTTGTAAGCGTTGCTGCGCTTGCTTCAATTACTGATTGTTCTGACATGCCAACCTCCAGATCGTGGCAATAAAAAAGCACCCGAAGGTGCTGTGATTTGGTTTATAAAATCTCAATCAACTGGTGATCGATAATTTTGTACTTTAATGCTGATACTTGTTGTTCAAGTTTAAGTACTTGCTGATTTGCATGATGATGAATGGTAGTTGAGAGAAATTCAGGACACTCAATAATGTTCTGAATTTCACCGCTTTCTATATCGTAAACTGCAAAGTAAGCCAATTAGTTGCTCCTATTTTCTCATTGTCATGGCATGAATATAGCGTTGAGAGACATTCACACTCCCGCCAGAATCTGAACGTAATTGCAGCTCAAACGTACCCGAAATTAATGTTGAATCGTGACGCGAAATGTTTAACGTTCCTGCAGTTCTTGCACTCCCTCGCATTGACACATCATGACTGTGAATACCGTCATTGAATGACGTAGCTGACGCATTCAAGTTCAAGCTATGACTATGTGAGCCAGCACTTCCGGTTGTCCCGCTGTAGCTATGAGAGTGACTGGTGTTGCCTGAACCTGCAGTCGAACTGTTTGTAGATCCGCTGTAGCCGTGCGAATGACTTCCCGCATCTGAAGCGGTACCCGTTACATTGATTTGCAGACCATGGCTATGATTGCCGCTGCTGCCAGAAACGACAGCGACAGATGCATAATCAATAAAGTGAACCTCCAGATCTTCAAACACAACGTTGCCGTTTTTCAATACACGACATAACAAGCGCTGCTGTGATGTATAAGAAGTGAAGCTAAAGACAGCACCAAAGGTTAGGATTGTGTGCCCCATGTCGGCAGGTACCGCCAAAGTCTGAACTGTCGTGTAATCCCCACCAATTGATGTGGATGCCTCAGCAAATGCAGATACCGGAACCGTTACCGCATTGTCTTTGATTTTCAGCGTATCAACAGCAAGATCGTCGATTTGCCCTGTACCTACGGCTAAATAATCGATTTTTCCTCGCTTAACTGCTAAATCATCAATCTGACCCGTACCAACCGCTAATTTCTGAATGTTTGATCTTTTAACAGATTGATAATCCATCATTGCAGATGCAAAATATGCAGAAACTGGAAAAACCGTGCCTGTTTCAGGATCAGTAAACGGTGTTGTTCTAAAGACAAACGGATAGTAACCGGTGCTATTACCACTACCAATCGCAAGTGAATCAAAGTTAAAAATAAACTGTGATTCAACTCCATTATTTGCACCTCCCCAGCCTGCAACTTTTCCATTCACATCCAGTTTTATGTATTTCTGTACATATAAACCGTCTACGCTTTCTGTGACCTCCTTGATTGTTGCTGTGTTTTCACCGACTGTCGTACTAACAATGTCCAATCGTTGACTTAAGGCACTATCACCATCGACTTGTGCAGACTGTATCGACCAGCTTGACGCTTGATTACTTCCGCTGTCCGCGGTCCAGTTATCTTGGTCTGCAGTCAAAGGTGTGACCTTCGCATAGACACCATCAACTTTTTCAGTTGCTGCAGTCAATCGTCCGTCAATTTCATCAACTTCCGATTTGACCGACTCAAGTGCACCAGTGCTGGCTTTATCACCCAGAGCAGCATTAATGCTGTTGATCTGGCTGGCATTGGCAGCAGATTC
>NZ_JVOR01000064.1:0-4639 GCF_001054715.1 Acinetobacter sp. 243_ASPC
TTTAACGAGGCTGAAGGTACAAATCTTAAACTTGCTGACATAACAAATATTGACGCAGCTCAAGAGTGGATCGATGAGTTTTTAGAAAAATATTCCCAATCCTAAGCTTCATCAATCAAATTTAACTACTACTAAACTAAAAACCTGACCATGTGTCGGGTTTTTTTATGTAAGCAAAAACAAAATATTAGTAAAGAATAAATAATTTTCACTAATTTTATTTAGTGTTTACTATTGACATATTATTTAGTAAATACTAAATTGATTCCATCAAGACAAAAAAAAGCCCTGACAACTTCCGACGGCGATCAGGGCTTTTCATACGATGGAGTCCATTATGGAACAAAACACAATAAATCACAACAGACCGAGCATACAGCTTCGTTTAAAGCATGTTGCTTTGGGTTCCGCCCTGTTGTTCGGCTTGTCTGGTGCGTATGCATTAGTCACTGAAAAAGAAGAGCCTCGCGCTACTTTCCCGATTACCCAGCCCTCTGAGTATGACATTGCTGCCATCACGCTTGATAGTAAGCACTCAGGTAAAGCAGTCATTAAGTTAGACGGTTTCTTCGTTTACACAAGCTTCGACTTTGCAACTCATAACGATGATTTGGGTGTGCCAGGTTCATCACGCGAAGTGATTGAAATCACCAACCTTGCGATTGACCGTATCACGTCTATCAATGGTTATGAGTACCACGACTTCACTGTCAGTGAAGATCATCGAAACATCATTGCTCTCATCGAAACCCACATTGAGAAAAATCATCTAGGGGGTGTGTGATGGATATAAAACTCGAACTTCAAAACATGACTGAAGCTCAAATGTACGCCCTTGCTCAGCTTGTAAAGCGTATTTCATATCACGAGCTTCGTGCAAATGCATCAAGTGACAATGAGGCTGATCGCATGCGTGAAGCTGTTTCAGAATTACAAGATGCGCTTGCTCGCATCGGTTATGCACCGCGATAGGGAGATTGATATGCAAAAGCACTATACAACTCCGTTCCGCGAATTCATCAAACGCGATGAGCAAGGCCGCTATCACGTGCGTTTAGGCCCTCAGACATTTTCGACTGATCTGAACTTCTCAGATATTCGAATCGAATCTGAGCACGGCGGTACACCAGTTCAACCAGAAATGATGCTCGAAAAGCCTTGGATTATGAAGAATCTTGAACAAGAGATTCGTTTCCAAAGAAAAAAGCAACTCGCTCAGGTATTTGAGCGCACACATATTCCTTCACCTGAACGTCGTGCTTACAAACACGCACGTGGCTTTGTCGGTGCGAGATAAGGAGAACAAAATGGCTATACCTATTATTACAGCTGATCAGTCATTACAAGTTAATGCGATTATCACCTATCTGTACGCTGATCCGGGCTTGGGTAAAACTTCTATTGGTTTTACTGGTGATAAAACAATTTCATTTGATTTCGACCGTGGCGCACATCGTACTGGTGAGCTACGTCGCGGCGCGGTGGTTCCTGTTCAGAACTGGAAAGATGTCGCTGATCTAACCCCACAAGACTTAGCACCTTTTAATACTGTGGTCATTGATACAGTAGGCGCAATGCTTGAAAGTATTAAAACCCATCTGCTTACAACGGCGAACAACCGCCAGAAAGATGGATCTTTGAAGCTCAAAGCTCAGGGATTGGCGAACCAGATCTTTAAGCAGTATGTGAACTCACTTACAAGCCTCGGTAAAGATGTCGTGTTCATTGCCCACGCTTCTGAAGATCAAAACGGCGATCAGATTATTTACCGTCCTGATCTAGGTGGCAAGAACCGTAATGAGCTTTATCGTATTGCCGACATCATGGGTTATTTGACTACCGTCACAACAGGTGAAGGTAAAAACGCTCGTGTGATCAGCTTCAGACCATCACCTACTCATCACGCAAAAAATTCAGGCGCATTAGGTGGTGAAACTGGCGAAGTGTGGGTACCAGATCTAAAAACCAACCCTTCATTTTTAGCTGATCTTATTGCTCAGGCTAAAGCTCATATCAATACACTCACTCCGGCTCAATTGGCCACAGCTAAAGCTGTTGAGGATTTTGAAAACTGGAAACAAAGCTGTGAAGAAGTTGAGTATGCCAGCGAATTGAATCAACTTACCGAGACGCTGGCAAACGATAAAGAGCATATGTATTACCAAAACATGCGCCAAATATTGTTGGCCAGAGCTAAAGCTTTGGGTTGCACATTCGATAAGCAAAAAAACACGTGGATTTCACCACCCGAATACACAGGTATCAACGATCAACAGCGCGACCAGCTTCAAGATTTTATTGCCGAGCGTGGACTCGATACTCGTACTGTGTGTGAACACCTAGGTATTGATTCACTTATGCAAATTGAAGTCACACAACTTCAAGCTGTTCAGAAAGAAATTAGCGCATTGGCACAACAAGGAATTCAAGCATGAACACTATTTTAAATGCAAAAGAAGCGTTTGAAGCGCTTCAAAACCGAAAAACTGTGCTTTGTCGTTATGCCGGTGACGGTACATTGCCGGGTGACAAAGACTTTAGTCCTCTAGACCAGATGCCAGCGACAGTGTTCGTGATGCCACACTATGAATTCTGCATCAAAATCGAAACTATGGAGCTGGCAGGTATCACCTTTGCTAAGCCGATGACTCTTGAAGAATATATTGAGGGTCAAGAAGTATATGTTTTAAGCACCTATTCACCTTCAATTTATGTTTTTAATTTTAAAACTGCTGCACTTATTGAATCTATCGAAAGTGGCTTTGTACAGCGTGATGCTGAAAACGCTAAACTTCAACTGGCAGCTATATCCAAAGCACTTGGTCGCGAAATCAGTGAAGAGATCAAAATCTCACGTTTGGGCGAAGAACCGAAAAAGCAACGTTCTCGTAAGAAAACTGCCGAAGTTCATGCGGAAACTAAAGCTGAAGAAACTGTATCAGAAACGAAGTCAGAAATTACGATTACAAGCCAAGGCCCTGTAAGTGTTGTTGAAGAAAGCTTGCTAAGTGAACCAAGTTCTGAGCAAGCCAGCGAAGACTTCGAATCGATACTTGCTGATCTGATTGAACGTGCTTCAACTGCACAATCTCCGGCAGAAGCCAACGCTTTGTTCAAATATACAAAGGGCTGGACCCAAGAACAGTCTGCCCCCTTGCATGCTGCAGTGAGTCGTCGTCTCTCTGAACTACCTCAGCCCGAAGCTAAAGAGCCACCTTCTCTACTGGTCCGCATTAGAAATGCCCCTGATCTAACTGAACTCGATGCGCTTGAGATTGATGTATCAGCACGCGATCCGAAGATTGTGCCAACTCTAATGGCCGAAGTTAATAAACGTCGCAAGCAGCTCGAAGCGCCCATCGATCTAATAGATGAGGCATTCCCATGAAATTTAGATACTCGTCGCAATCCAGAACACTCATCGTGTTCGGCAGCAAAATGGATCACATCTTTGAAAATGTGAACGCATCAGAAATCGAATCATTGATTTGCGATGCAAAGTTTAAAGAAGCGCGTTGGAGAAAATGAGCAACTATTTGCGCATAAATTCAATTAAATCATGTTTATGCGCAAAATTATGCACAAGAGAGGGCTTTATGACTTATCAAATTAAACCTATTGAATTACCAAATGACTTGGATAGTAATTGGTTTCATCCTGATATTGCTCAACACGACACTATTAGTGAAGATGCAGAACATTACACAAAAGAACAATGGGAGTTACTTCAAAAAAATCTTGGTGTTGAAATAACTTACGAGCGTTGGGATTACATGGATATACCAGAAATACCTGAAGAAGACTCCTCAGACTGGTCAAACTGGCATCCTAAATCACCAGATCAAGATAAATTTTTAATCGCAGCTTTTGATACTGAAGATGGTCCTATTTTGTGGTGGGCTAAACCTAAGAACTTATCAAATGAAAAACTATGGGCGGTCAATATTCCTGAAGAACCCGACTCAGCAGAAATGCTTTATCCGGTACCAAGTAAAGAAGTTGGAGAAAAATTGGTTGAACGACTGAAGAATGAAGCACTTCAAGTATTTCCAAAAGTGGGCCAATGCATTGCTGATTCAATCACTTTATTAGAGTGGAACGGCTCACCTGAAGAACACGCTAAATACATCCTTGAAAATCAAAACTGGTGGGATGAAGAAACTTTTATGGAGCCGAGCCATGATTGATTTAGAACTTGAGCGCAAATTATTTCAGGATTTCTTAGACGAAAATTATGATTTTGAGAATCATGAAGAAACTTATTTTGATAAAAAAACTCAATGCTATGTGAATGATGGTGGCGAAGATACCGAGTCTTTAAATGTAGCATGGGAAGTGCACAAGAAATGCGCCGAATCAAAACAAGCCGAAATCGACTCACTTAAAGCTCAGCTTGCGAAAATTGAAAGTGATGAGTATGTGGATGTGCCGAGAGAGCCGACGGATAAAACGATTGCCCATATGATCAATACGCCCATTGAGGTTAATTTGCTTTGCGATCATGCA
Source organism: Acinetobacter sp. 243_ASPC (assembly GCF_001054715.1). NCBI lineage: Bacteria > Pseudomonadati > Pseudomonadota > Gammaproteobacteria > Moraxellales > Moraxellaceae > Acinetobacter > Acinetobacter sp. 243_ASPC. The sequence continues at coordinate 4,507 of NZ_JVOR01000064.1, forward strand.
GATACTTTTCTTTCTGAAGATGAAGCTTATATAGCTTATCAAGCTATGATCGAAGCAGCGCAGGAGAACAGTCATGAGTAAGATTAATCAATTAATTGAAACTATTATTCAAGATGTTGCTGAGCTTCCAGAT
>NZ_JVOR01000065.1:0-6744 GCF_001054715.1 Acinetobacter sp. 243_ASPC
GGAAAATTTATGTGTAACAACGGCACAATAAGTGCTTCAAAAAAAGTGTGCAAAAAATAATAGAAGGCGCAAAATGCGCCTTTTTTATCCCTAAAATTTTAACTTCTAGGAATAACACTTACATTAAATCTAACCTAGCTTTACCCCAAAAAACTAACCAAACTTAGTCTTCATCACTTTTTTTATGCAAATTTCCCATATATTCATCAGTGATATGGTCTTCGACAATCAACCATCCAAGACTTCCTTTACCATTATCAACAACGTCAATATGATGTCCACCTTGATGAACATATACTTCTTTTGTCCAAAATGACAATTTGTGTCTAAAAGAGGATTCTGCTAATGCATTTAGCGATAATTGAATATCTTTTCTTAAATTACTTAAATCTTGAGAATAATCAATATGTAGTACATTTACTAATTTCCCGAATACTAATCGTTTAATACCGTTTTCAAGATTAATGACTTTTACTTCTGAAAAGTTTGAAGATCGAGATTCCTTTTTGACTAAAGCTGTTTTTAATAATTCAATAAAAGCACTATTCATTGAAAGTTCATTTTCTTCAGCAAAATTTGTAACTTCTTGATGAAGATCAGGAGGTAGGCGTACTTGTGTTTTAATAAAGTTAGTCTGTTTTTGCATGGTTATCTCCTGACTCTTGACACTAATTATAGGTACATGTAAATTAATGTCAATGCACCTGAATTTAGGTGTAAAAAAAGCCTCGATGACTTTGGACGGCTATCGAGGCTTTATCTGATCCCTAGCAGGAGATAAGACATGAATAGTCTAACATTTAACGCAATACAATTTCATCCTGTACAACAAAGTGATGAGCAAATTTGGTTAACGGCCGCTGAACTAGCTGAGGTATTGGGCTATTCTCGTACAGATAAAATTAATCAGATATTCAAAAGAAAAGAAGATGAGTTTTCTGCTTCAATGACTCGTCTAATTGAGAATCCTCAGAATCTCAATTTGAGGTTACGAATTTTCTCACTTAGAGGTTGCCACTTAATAGCCATGTTTGCCCGAACCCCAGTCGCCAAAGAATTCCGCAAATGGGTTTTAGATATATTGGATAGGGAAGTACAGCCTAAATCCAAAACCCATAAATCTGAACGAGTATCACTGAACGATGCCATTCATTTACTGGTCGCCAAAACGACCAACCTTAACTTTTCCGATGCCTACAAAATGCTTCACCAACGCTTTGGAGTCAGTGGTATAGATGAAATACCACTCGACCAAATACCTGTAGCGGTTGAATATGTACATCACTTGATTGCACTTATGAGTAGCAAAAATTACGGTTCTACATCGGAAAGAAATGTCAAAGCGATGGCAATGTATCTGGTTTGGCTCAGTGGTTGGTGGCGAGAGTTTGGACCCGCGATAAGAGGCGTAAACCCTAACATGGCTTCTGCTATCCATGACTATTTTAACGATGGTGGATTTATCGCATGGGGCTACATTGATAAAGAACAAAGAGAAGAACTGTGTAAACGTATTGAAAACCATCCGTGGCATCTGTTACCGATGGAGCGATACAATCTTCTTAATCGGCATAATTATTAGCCCGATATAGAATGCAATAAAAATGATTTTTTCCATTCAGTCTAATGAAAAAGGTGTGTATAATTACACAATGAACAGCAAAGAAATTATCAAACGCTTGGAACAGGAAGGCTGGATCAAGGTGGGTGGTAAAGGCGACCATGAAAAATTTAAACATCCTGAAAAATCAGGTCATGTCGTTGTACCACACCCACGTAAAGACATGCCAATCGGAACTTTGCGTAACATTTATAAACAAGCTGGTTGGGAATGGAGGTAAGTATGTTGTATCCCGTATATGTCCATAAAGACCAAGACTCTGCCTATGGCTTAACTTTTCCTGATTTTGAAGGCTGCTTTAGTGCTGCTGACGACATGCAGGATATTCAGCGTATGGCGCAAGAGGCAGTAGAAGTATATTTTGATGGTGAGGATTTGCCCTTGCCAGAGCCATCTAGCCCTGAACAATGGATTGGTGATGATCGCTTTGAAGGCGGCTATTGGTTATTGGTCGATATTGATTTATCAAAAGTCAGTAGTAAGTCTGTTCGGATCAATATCAGCATGCCTGAATCACTGGTTAAGCGTATTGATGCAATGGCGAAGAAACAACATTTAAGTCGTTCAGCATTTCTAGCCAAAAGTGCTGAGATGGCACTGCATTAAGTGAAAAACTGAATAATGAAATAGGTCTTTATTGTTACTAATCTTGCTCTATTAAAGCAAAAACCCAAGATGTGGCGTCTTGGGTTTTTATTTTCCACCTTTATATGGACAGGCTAAAGGATGAAAAATTTATTTAATTAATTATAAACCCAAAAACCAAATAAAGGTAGATGGAAAAATGAGTGAACAAGGTGCGGATAGAGCTGGAAATCGACTTGCAGACGCAGCTTTTTGGGCTGCTTGGCTATTTGGTTGCGCAGCTATTATTTTTACAATTGGCTTAACCTATAAGAACATCGTTGGTTAAATCTCATCAAGTTAAGTTGGAATTTTTTATATGAAAGCTTGGCGATTCATCGCAATCTTGATAGCCATAATAATTTGTACATATTTATGGAATCGATAGCCGATACATAAAATAGATGAAAAACTGAATAATGATAAATCACTAGCTTTCATCCCAAAATTGCTCAATCAGAGATAAAAGTGATTGAGCATGGCCAACAAAAAACTGAACGCCGTTATCACAATTGGTGGCGCACTGGCAGGTAGCTTCCGTACTGTTATTGGTTCTACAACCAAAGAACTTGGCAAGATTGGTACAGAAATTAATAAGGTCAAACAAAACCAACGTCAATTGGGTGAGGCGATTCGCACCTTTGGCGGTATGGGTAAAAATGTTGATAACCTGCGCTCAAAATATTCCTTAGTAACTGCCGAACTTAAAAAATTAGAAACGCAACAATTACGTTTAAGCAATGTTGAAAAGCAGCGAATAGCCAATAACAATCGATTATCAGAAATAAAAGGACAGATCGGAGCGACCATTGCGACAGGTCTAACTTTGGCAGCACCAGTTAAAACAGCTATTGATTTTGAAACAGCAATGTTGGGTGTGGCCAAACAGTTAGATGGTGCCCGTGATAATGCGGGAAATCTGACTAAAGATTTCTTTAATATGCAAAAATAAATTTTAACTATAGCTGATAACAGTCCTGTAGCTCGAAATGAAATTGCCGAGATGGTGAGTGCTGGCCTAAGGATGGGTGTTGCCAAAGATGAAGTGATAGGCTTTACCCAAGAAGTCATAAAAATGGGTACTGCGTTTGAGTTGCCAATGGGGCAGCTTGCCGATGATATGGGTAAGATTGGTAACATGTATAAAATACCAATCACACAAATTGGAAAATTGGCAGATACCATTAACTATTTAGATGACAATAGTTTATCTAAAGGTGGTGACATTATTGACTTTATGCAACGGGTTGGTGGTACTGCGAGCATGGTCAAAATTACTGATAAAAATACTGCTGCACTTGGTTCGACTTTACTCTCATTGGGTGAGAAAGCAGAAACAGCAAGTACAGCAGTAAACGCAGTATTTTCAAAACTTGGAGCAGCCAATACAGGTAGTAAGCCATTTAAGGCGATGGTTAAGGAAATAGGTCTTTCTACTGTTGAGCTTGAAAAAGGCATGCAGACCAATGCAACAGACACCATTTTCAAAGTCATGGATGCTATTAGAAAATTACCTAAAGAAGCTTCAATGGAACGTAAATGGGTTCCACCCAAAATGAGTAAAAATGGAAAAAAACAACTTCAACCAGGACATTGGTCAGAAACCCCTGCAACCACCCAGATTGATGCTGTATCTACCTTATTTGGTATGGAACATTGGGATACTTTTTCTAAATTACTTGAAAATAGAGGGGAGCTTGAAAAGCAAATAGACATGGCCAATAGCAAAAATGCTCAAGGGTCAATGGACAAAGAATATCAAGCACGAATGAAAACCACACAAGCACAGATTGATATGTTTAAAAATCGTATCGGGCATCTTGGTGTTGAATTTGGATCTGTTTTATTGCCAGTAATCAATGATGTGTTAGGGAGTGTTGGTACGTTTGCAACTAAAATTGCCGAATGGACACAGAAAAACCCTGCATTAACTGGAACCATTGTAAAAACAGTTGCTGCGCTTGGTGTGTTAAAAATTGGATTGCTAGCAACCAAGTTTGCAATTTTTGCTATTAATTCACCCATATTGAAATTAAAAGATCACTTCATAAAGACTGGAATAAGTGGCAAAACATTTACCAATGTTCTTAAATTAATGAAAATTCCAATACCCGGTCTAGAAAAAGCATTTTTTGCATTAAAAAATAGAATTAGATCTGTTGCTGGATCAATCTTTAGATTTGTAACATCTGGAACTGTACTACAGACTGTGTTTGGCAAATTACGTGGTGTGGCTGTAGGTGCATTTAATATGCTCAAGGGTAGTGCTTTGGGTGTGATTGGTATATTTGGAAGATTTAAAAATTTCGTCTTTGGGGCTGCTCATAGCATATTTCGCTTTGCCACGTCTGGTAATGTAATCCGTACCGTTTTTAACGTCGCACTGAATGTCATCAAGGAGGTGGGGTTAGCGCTATTGCGTACACCTTGGGGCGTGGTAGCTGCGGTTGCGATTGGTGCTGCATTAGCTATCTATAAGTATTGGGATCAAATCAAGGCATTTTTTACGGGATTTTGGCAAGGCTTAAAGCAGGGTATAGAACCATTTACCACGGCTATAGGCAATCTTGTTCAATCTACACCATTGTTGGGTGCAGCATGGGATGTGGTAAGTGGTGCAATTTCTACAGTATTTGAATGGTTTAAGAATCTCCTAAAGCCAGTAAATGCAACCAAAGAGCAAATAGATAAAGCAACCTCGGCGGGCGAATCGTTCGGTAAGTTGGTAGGAGGGGCGATCAATCTCGTCTTAACACCACTAAAAGCCGTAGTTAATTTATTTGGATGGATATTTAATAACGTAGGTAAACTTGGTTCAATAGGTGATACTGTTAAAAATTTCTTTAGCGGTCTGTCCTCAGCCAAAGAATCCAACAACAATAAACCCTTACCACCTCCACCAAAATCAATTGCTGCACCACCGCCTATACGGTCTGGACAGGGTAAGACTACACCTCAACAAACCAATCATAATAGTTTCTCTTTTACTGTGAATGCAGCACCTGGACAAAGCCCGCAGCAAATTGCCCAAGAAGTGATGCGCATACAAAAACAAGCCCAAGGCGTACAACAACGTAGCCTGATGGTGGATTGGGGGTATAGTCAGTAATGGATGGTCAAATTTTTGGTACTTATCTCACCATGATGAGTCTGGGTGGGTTTAAGTTTGGCGTATATACGGCTGCATACCAACAACCCAATAGAAGTACCCAATATAAGAGGTGGTCCCACATGTTTGAACAACTAAAAGCGTATTTATAAGTGATATTCCGCTCTAGTTAAGCCACCTTGTTTTGTTGGGGTAGCTGATCATAGTAAAACTCATTTGGTGTCATTTTGTCTAGACTCGAATGAGGTCGTTTCAGATTATAAAACTCAAAATATGCACTCAATTGCTTTTTCGCATCTGTGACACTGCTATAAGCTTTGAGATACACCTCTTCATATTTAACGCTCCGCCATAATCGTTCAACCATCACATTATCAACCCATCGACCTTTACCATCCATACTGATTTGAATGCCATTTGATTTCAATACATCAATAAATGCATCACTGGTAAACTGACTGCCTTGGTCTGTATTAAATATTTCAGGTCGACCATATTTTTCAATAGCTTCATTTAATGTTTCTATGCAAAATGTAACCTCCATACTAATCGATACTCTATGCGCTAGTACCTTGCGGCTATGCCAATCAATCACAGCACATAAATAAACAAAGCCTTTTGCCATAGGGATATACGTTATATCCGTAGACCACACTTGATTACTGCGCTGAATAGCCAATCCTTTGAGCAGATATGGATATTTGCGGTGAGCTTGATTAGCCTGGCTTAAATTTGGTTTGCAATATAACGCATTAATGCCCATTTTCTTCATTAAAGTACGTGTATGACGTCGTCCTATATGATGTCCTTGACGATTCAACAAATCACGCATCATACGGCTACCTGCAAAAGGGTATTGCATATGTAACTCATCCATACACCGCATCAGCTTCAGATCTGATGCACTCACAGGTTTTGGGCGATAGTAATAACAACCACGGGAGACTTTCAGCAGCTGAGCTTGCTTAGATACTGAAATCTGAAGTGAGTCATCGATTAACTTTTGTGGTTGAAGCGGCCCAGTTTCTTCAACACACCTTCTAAAAAATCAATTTCTAATGCCTGCTCACCGATTTTTGCATGTAGTTTTTTTAGATCGATGGGTGGTTCTGTTGGAGCTTTTGATTGATCGAAAGCTTGCGAGGAAGCTGAAATCAGTTGATTTTTCCAGTCGATAATTTGGTTTTGATGAACATCAAATTCAGCACTCAATTCAGCAAGTGTTTTTTCTGCTTTAATCGCAGCAAGTGCTACCTTAGCTTTAAAATCATTTGAATGATTTCTTCTTGGTCTACGTGCCATAAAATACTCCATATATTGATGTTTATAACATCATTTGGGGAGCAAAATATCACTTATAAGTGTTGTTCAAATTTCCTGATCCACCTCT
>NZ_JVOR01000066.1:0-1140 GCF_001054715.1 Acinetobacter sp. 243_ASPC
GATACTTTTAATTGATTGAACGTTCAATCAATTAAAAGTATCATAAAAAGGTGCTATCATGTTCTGTAGATCATTTATTGAAGCAAAACCTTATATTTTTAAGGACATACATGAACAAACGCAGAGTAAAACCCGAGCACGTGCGTCGTGAAGAAATTGTAAACGCCGCATATGACGTGATTTTTGAAGTGGGGTTATCCAACACCACCATGGCTCAAATTGCGAAAAAAGCCCAACTCTCGGTGGGTATCGTCAGTCATTACTTTGGCGACAAACAGGGTCTCATTAACGCTTGTATGCTAGAGATGCTCAATGTACTACGTCGTAAAACGGCGCAGTACAAAGCTGAAGTAAATGAGTTACAACCCGAGAATATGATTAAAGCAATTATTGATTCAAACTTTGATATTAGTCAGGTCAATCAAAGAGCAATGCGTATCTGGCTTGATTTCTGGTCTGCAAGTATGCACATGCCGGAACTCAGCCGATTACAGCGCATCAATGACCAGCGGCTCTACTCCAATCTGAAGTTTCACTTTCTGGAGTTAATGCCCAAGGATCAGGCCAGCATTGCAGCACGCGGTTTGGCCGCATTGATTGACGGACTCTGGTTACGTGGCAGTTTAAGTGGAGACACTGAATTTGACAGTGCACTTGCTCGAACCATTGCATATGACTATGTCGAGACTCAGCTACGGCTGGTAAAGCAAATTAGGCAGGAGAGACAAAATGAGTGATGTTCAACTTCATCGTTTATACATTCATGGACAATATGTTGATGCAACCAGCGGCAAAACCTTTGACAGTATCAACCCTGCAACAGGTGAAGTGATTGCCACGATTCAGCAAGCCTCAAAAGAAGATATCGATGCCGCTGTAAAAAGTGCACAGCAAGGCCAAAAAGAATGGGCTGCTAAGACTGCCATGGAACGCTCTCGTATTTTACGTCGCGCAGTCGATATTTTACGTGAACGCAATGACGAGCTTGCTGCACTTGAAACATTAGATACCGGTAAAGCCTTGAGCGAAACACGCAGCGTCGATATTGTCACAGGTGCCGATGTCCTTGAATATTACGCTGGACTGGCCACTGCCATTCAAGGTGAACAGGTTCCTTTACGTGAAAGCAGCTTTTTTTAT
>NZ_JVOR01000066.1:1149-50578 GCF_001054715.1 Acinetobacter sp. 243_ASPC
CCCGCCGTGAGCCATTGGGCGTAGTGGCTGGAATTGGTGCGTGGAACTATCCAATCCAGATTGCTTTATGGAAATCTGCCCCTGCCTTGGCCGCAGGCAATGCCATGATTTTTAAACCAAGTGAAGTCACACCACTTACTGCATTTAAACTTGCAGAAATTTATACCGAAGCTGGTTTACCTGCTGGTGTTTTTAACGTCGTACAAGGCTCAGGACGCGATATCGGCCCTTACCTGACCGAGCATCCTGTGATTGAAAAGATTTCATTTACCGGTGGCGTGGAAACTGGCAAAAAAGTTATGGCCAGTGCCGCAGGCTCAACCCTCAAAGACGTGACTATGGAACTCGGTGGAAAATCACCGCTGATTATTTGTGATGATGCCCAGCTTGATCGTGCTGCTGATATTGCCGTTATGGCTAACTTTTTCAGCTCAGGCCAAGTCTGTACCAACGGTACGCGTGTTTTTGTTCCTGAACAGCTTAAATCAGCCTTTGAAGCCGCTGTGGTTGAGCGTGTAAAACGCATTCGAATGGGTGATCCGCAGCACGATGATACGAATTTTGGTCCAATGGTGAGTTTTGCACATATGGACAAGGTGTTGTCTTATATTGCTTCCGGTAAGGAACAAGGTGCAAAAGTACTCATTGGCGGGCAGCGCGCCACGCAAGCAGCGCTTAAAGACGGCGCTTTTGTAGAGCCAACTGTATTTACCGACTGTACAGATGCTATGAAAATCGTACAAGAAGAAATATTTGGGCCCGTCATGAGTATCTTGACTTATGCGACAATTGAAGAAGCCGTTCAACGCGCCAACAGTACTGTTTTTGGTTTGGCAGCAGGTGTGGTCACTCAGGATATTTCCTTGGCACATCGCATTATTCACCAACTGGAAGCCGGTATTTGCTGGATTAATACGTGGGGAGAATCCCCAGCCGAAATGCCAGTCGGTGGTTATAAAGAATCGGGCGTAGGGCGTGAAAATGGTATCTCGACGCTCAACCACTATACCCGAACAAAATCGATTCAAGTCGAAATGGGCGATTACCAGAGCGTGTTCTAAAACACGCGACGCCCTTTTTAAAGTTTCCTCATAAATCTGATGTCACTGCTGCTATCACAGCGTGACGCATACAATATTAAGGAATAGCAATGACGACTCAATCTTACGATTATATTATTATTGGCGCAGGCTCTGCAGGTAATGTGCTGGCCGCGCGTTTAACTGAAGATGCCAATACATCGGTATTACTTTTGGAGGCTGGCGGCCCCGATTACCGTCTGGATTTTCGTACGCAAATGCCAGCGGCTCTCGCCTTTCCGCTTCAAGGCCGACGCTACAACTGGGCTTACCTCACCGAGCCTGAACCGCATATGAATAACCGTCGTATGGAATGCGGTCGTGGTAAAGGACTCGGTGGCTCATCACTGATTAACGGGATGTGTTACATTCGCGGTAATGCAATGGATCTCGATGGCTGGGCCAAGCTTAAGGGTTTAGAAAACTGGACCTACGCCGACTGTCTACCTTATTACAAAAAAGCAGAAACGCGCGATATCGGTGGTAACGATTATCATGGCGATAGCGGACCGGTTAGTGTTGCAACGCCTAAAGCAGACAATAATGTCTTGTTTCATGCCATGATTGAGGCTGGTGTTCAGGCTGGTTATCCACGCACAGACGATTTAAACGGCTATCAGCAAGAAGGCTTCGGCCCGATGGATCGTACCGTCACCAAAAACGGTCGCCGCTCGAGTACGGCACGTGGCTATCTGGATATGGCCAAAGGCCGACCGAATCTGACCATTGTTACGCATGCCATGACCAATAAGATCTTGTTTAGTGGCAAACAGGCCATTGGTGTGGAATATATTCAAGGCGCCAACAAAAACGATCTGAAAAAAGTCCTTGCCAATAAAGAAGTGCTGTTATGTGCTGGTGCGATTGCTTCACCGCAAATTTTGCAGCGCTCAGGCGTGGGTCAAAGCACCTTTTTAAAATCGATGGACATTGATGTGGTTCATGATTTGCCGGGTGTAGGTGAAAATTTACAAGATCACTTGGAAATGTATTTACAGTACAAGTGCAAACAACCTGTGTCACTTTACCCTGCACTGCAATGGTATAACCAGCCAGCAATCGGTGCAGAATGGCTGTTTTTAGGTAAAGGTATCGGTGCCAGCAATCAGTTTGAAGCAGGTGGCTTTATTCGTTCGTCTGACGAGTTTGAATGGCCAAACATTCAGTATCACTTCTTGCCTGTTGCCATTAACTATAACGGTAGTAATGCAGTAAAAGAACATGGTTTTCAAGCACATGTCGGTTCGATGAGATCTCCATCACGTGGGCATATCAAACTCAAATCGAAAGATCCGTTTGAGCATCCAAGCATTTTGTTTAACTACATGTCGACTGAGCAGGACTGGCAAGAGTTCCGCGCTGCCATTCGTATTACCCGTGAAATCATGCATCAGCCTGCGCTAGATCCTTATCGTGGTGAAGAAATTAGTCCTGGTAATCAGCTTTCGACAGATGCACAACTCGACGATTTTGTTCGTAATCATGGTGAAACGGCTTATCATCCATCGTGCAGCTGTAAAATGGGTGAAGATGAAATGGCTGTGGTGGACCATCAGGGACGCGTGCACGGCATGCAAGGTTTGCGTGTTGTAGATGCCTCAATCATGCCGCTGATTATTACAGGCAATCTGAATGCCACCACCATCATGATGGCAGAAAAAATTGCCGATCAAATCCGTGGTCATGCCCCACTCCCGCGTTCTACTGCTCCGTATTATCGCGCATCGTAACGCTAATTTTTTCAAGTTGTTTCCGAACACGATGCATTTTGTATCGTGTTCGAATATCGCCAGATTTGACCATCTAGCGTACATTTTTTTCTTTTAAGGTATTTTGGAGGTTTCTATTTGATTATTTACAATTCACTTTATATGTGATGCGATGCATTTTTCATCTGTTTTTGAATAAATTTAGGCATTTTACCAAATGTTAAAAAAATTATAAGCAATTGAATTGATATAATTTATTTAACAATATAACTAATATTTATTAAACTAATTTCAACATTTCAAATAAAAATTATATTGTCAATACACAATTCATCTACAATACGCCTCCGATGGAAATGTATGGTCAAATTTAAAAAGTGAATTGATTCATTTGCTGTATGGATTAAGACATTTTACTCCCTCTCTCTGAACTTAAATTTGCCATCATTTCCAGAGTCGATTTCTCTCTTGATTTAGTATTTTTCTTTGTTTCGCCTTTACGCGATGCTAATCACCTACCCCAAGGTCCTTTATCGCATGAAAAAGTTTCTACGATACCTTTTGGTATTGATTGTTGTTCTTTTAATTGCAGCGATCGCCTTCCTTTTTAGGCCAATTGCTTCCAAAAAAATTCAAACCGCTGCTAGTGAGCCTGTTGTAGATGTGGTTCTGGTAGGTGGTGGTATCATGAGTGCCACGCTTGGAACCTATTTGACTGAGCTTGAACCGAACTGGCAAGTTCGTATGTACGAACGCCTAGACAAAGTTGCTCAGGAAAGTTCAAACGGATTCAACAACGCGGGTACGGGCCACTCTGGCTTCATGGAAATGAACTATACCGAAGAAAAAGACGGTAAGATGGACATTTCTAAAGCTGTAAAAGTTGCAGAACAATTTGAAATTTCAAAACAGTTCTGGGCCTATCAAGTGAAACAAAACGTACTTGGCAAGCCATCTACTTTTATCAATCCAGTTCCGCACCATGCTTTTGTATGGGGTGACAACGTTGCGTTCCTCGAAAAGCGTTATGCAGCAATGATTAAAAATCCATTGTTCTATGGTATGCAGATGACTGAAGATGCAAACCAGATCAAACAATGGGCACCGCTCACCATGGAAGGCCGTGATCCTGCACAAAAAGTGGCAGCAACACGTATGGAAATTGGTTCTGATGTAAACTATGGTGCGATCACCACGCAACTGGTAGATAACCTCAACAAGCATCAAAACTTCAAGCTTTCTACATCTACCGAAGTGACTGGCATCAGCCAAAATGACGACAAAACCTGGACTGTTTCATTTAAAAATATGAAAACTGGCCAAGCCGATCATGTAAAAACACGTTTTGTCTTTATCGGTGCGGGTGGTGCAAGCGTTAAATTGTTGCAAATGACTGGTTTACCAGAATCGAAGCAATATGCTGGCTTCCCTGTAGGTGGCGTATTCTTAATGACGGACAATCCTAAAATTGCCGCAGAACATACAGCAAAATTGTATGGTCGTGCTGATCTAGGTGCGCCGCCAATGTCTGTTCCACATATTGATACACGTTATATCGACGGTAAAAAATATGTGTTATTCGGACCATTTGCGACTTACTCGAATAAATTCTTGAAAGAAGGTTCTCAGTTTGATTTATTGGCATCGACCAATAAAAACAACGTATTGCCAATGACTGCTGTTGGTATGGAAAATCTTGATTTGGTGAAATACTTGGTGAGCCAAGTCATGATGACCGATGAAGACCGTTTTAACGAATTGAAAAAGTACTATCCAAATGCAAAACGCGAAGACTGGCGCTTGAACCAAGGTGGTCAACGTGTTCAGGTCATCAAAAAAGAAGAAGGCAAACCAGCCAAGCTTCAATTTGGTACTGAAGTGTTTGTATCTAAAGATCGTTCGGTCACTGCATTGATGGGTGCGTCTCCGGGTGCTTCAACTTCTCCTTACATCATGTTGAGTTTGCTTGAAAAAGCCTTCCCACAACAAGTTGAAGGTGAGTGGAATCCAAAACTGCACGAGATGGTAAAATCGTACAAACAGAAGTTAAGCGAAGATCCAGTATTGCTTGACCAAGTACGTCAGTACACCAGCCAGACTTTAGGTTTGCACTATACACCGCTGACACCAGCAGACTTTGCTAAGCTTGCTGCATCACAATCGAAGTAATTTTTAAAGATTCAAAAAAAGGATGAGCAATGGCTCATCCTTTTTTATCTCCTCTCCTTCATTGATTAATGTGCTGTATTTATCATGTCATCATCTTCTGATTTTTTTGCTGCACTGCGCTACAGAGATTTTTCGCTGCTCAGCCTGAATCAGTTGTGTCTAACCTTAGCCATTTTAATTCAAGAAGTCGTCGTCGCTTATTCGCTCTATCAAATCACGAAAAACCCGCTCATGCTTGGTCTGATCGGTCTAGTCGAACTCGTTCCTTTTATTGTCTTGTCGTTGTGGGGCGGTTATATCGCCGATTATTTCAATCGGCAGATCATTTTAAAATGGGGCTTTGCCCTGACCTGCCCTATTCCGGCATGTTTGGCGCTGCTATTTTTTCTGCACGCCCAACAAAGTATAGAGCTTCCTCTTCTTTTACTTGGCGTTTATGGCTGTATTTTTGTTTTAGGGCTGTTAAGAGGCATTTATAGCCCCTCATTTAACTCTTTACGACCTTTTTTGGTTCCTGAGAAAATTTACAGTAATGCCAATACATGGACAGCATTGATTTGGCAAATTGGCGCCATGCTTGGGCCGCTTCTTGCGGGCGTGATGATGGGACAGTTTGGCATTTACATTGCACTGAGCATAGCCTTACTGTTGCTGTGTGTTGGTAGCGGTGCTGTGGCCATGATTGGTCCACGATGCTTTCCTGCTGTGGCACGACAGCCCATGATTCAAAGTATGCAGCAAGCGATTCAATTTATGCTGAACAATCGCATGATTTTTTGGTCCATGCTGCTTGATTTAAGTACGGTACTATTTGGTGCTTTACTCACATTACTGCCTATTTTTGCTGAGGAAATTTTAAAAAGTGGCGCTTCTGGTCTGGGGCTGTTACGTGCTGCGCCTGCTATTGGCACATTGTGTATGACCTTTGCGCTGATGCGCTATGATCTGACACAACATGCATGGCGTAATATGCTGGTTGCAACGCTCGGCTTTGGTCTGTGTGCTGTGACTTTTGCCTGCTCACGCTCATTGGTGTTGTCCTTTGTGCTTTTAATTGGACTGGGTGCATTTGATAGCATGAGCATGATTATCCGCCAGACATTGTTGCAGTTACTTCCGTGTAAATCACTCCTTGGGCGTGTCGCTGCCTTGAATGGAATTGTCGTCACATCAGGTAATCAGATCGGTGCCTTTCAGGCCAGTCTCTTTGCACGATTATGGACGGTTGTACCCGCTACATTAGTGAGTGGTGGCGCCTGCCTCATGATTTCACTCGCAATTGGCTTATCACAACGAGATTTACTCAAATCAAAAATAAAGCAGCATAAACATACATTTCTTACATCTCATAAGTAGATATGAGCTGTCAAAATTCGTATGCTAAATTCACGTTTACATGTAATGGAGAATTCTTTTTTTATGGCCAATACAAGAGAAACGTCACATAAAATTTACTCGACTTTATATGTGCTCATACTGGTCGTGATCGGCATGTATTGTGTGCTCAATGCCACTTATACGGCTATTATTGGTGGAACGACCTTTTACTTTTTTGCGAGTGTAATTTTATTTGTGCAGTCAGTGATGGCTCTGCGCCCCTCTGAGCATACGCGTAATCTGGCTGGCTTTGGCCTGATCGTGCTGGTTGCGGTCTTACTTTATACTCATGGTTTAGGTTTTTTGAGTCATTTAAAAGCAGTCGCGCTATTGCCTGCCATTGCGTTAACGCTTTTTGGACTACCCGCTTTATCAAATGAACCAAAAAAACTGAATGCCTTAAAAACCATTTTATTGATGTCTTTTATTATATTGGCTGCAGTTCAATACTATGAATTGGACTACTTAAAAGGTTATTACGATTCACTGCATAATGGCGAAACGTGGCAAAAATATGGTGCCCTATAAGTTCACTTATTAAGTGGTAAACAAGGGCACACGCCTACTCAGTTAAAAATACTTTAGCCAAGTGATTTGTTTGTTTTGATGTTTAAATGCCGAGAACCACGCTACAACAGGATAGAGCATCACGGTCAGTAATGCAGTAATCCCCCAAACACTACGCATGGAATCTACCGCAAAATAATTGCCATCTGTATAACCGAATATACTCACACACACCACGTAGAATAGTTTAAGTACATACAAATGAATCAGGTAAAAAAACATTGGTACTGAACCCAGTACTACTAAAGGTTTAAGACCTTTCCAGTGATTCAGACGCTCAAATATCGCCAATATCATCAGCCCTATTCCAGCATTGAATAGAATAAAAAATAAAGAAGGCGGATACTTGGTCAGATTCATAAAGCTCATGAACGTCATGAGAGATGAATCATAATTAACCCAAGGTTGATCACCATACACATTGATCAAGCGCAACAGCACAAATAAGGTAATACTACCTAAGCCAAGGCCGAGTAAATAACGTTGACGCTGAGCTGGACTAAAGCGTTGTTCAAAGAAGTAGCCCAACGCATAGCCGACAAAAATCACGCCAAACCATGGTAAAACCGGGTAAGAGGTCCGAATTTTAATAGCGTCGAACTCTATCCAGCTACGCTCATGTAACACATACCAGAGCTGCTCTAAACCCAAAATGCCTCTAAAAGTCATTGTGTCTAGTAGATTATGTCCAAAAATGATCAATAATCCGGTTGCAAGTAGAACTTTTCTAGGCAGACCCACGCATAAGGCCAACACCACCATGCTGATACCAATCGCCCAAATCACTTGTAAATAAATGACATCGGGTGGGAATTTGGCAGTCCATGCAAAATTGACCAAGGTGAGCTCTAACACGATCAAAAACAAGCCACGTTTAAGTAAAAAACTGCGTGTACTTGCTACCGTGTTTTTCATTTGATACAGATAGGCTGAAAGTCCGGTAAGCAAAACGAAAACTGGCGCACAAATGTGCGCCAAAGCACGACTTCCAAATAAGGCTGGCTCAGTCTCTAAAATGTTCATCGGATCAGTGACTTGTTTATTTAGATAAAATGTTTCTCGAACATGATCGAGTAACATGATCACCATGACAAGCCCTCGTAGGGCATCGATAGATTGTAATCGAGAGAATGTTTTAAGGTGAGACATAATGACTGTAAAACTTAAATCCGTAATGTTATAGTATTACAAATATTAAATTTTGTCTCTACGATTGAGCCGTTTTTATGCAACGCACATCTTATTTAATTTCGTCTGTTTTGGGGCTTTCTTTTTTTCCAGGATTAGTTTGGGCCGACGATAAATCGAGTAACGTTCTCTCCACCATTACTTTGCAAGCTGCTACCGAACAGGAAACCGAAAAGAAAACCTCGGCAACAACTAAATTTGCGCATGATATTGTAGATGTGCCATTTAGTCGCAGTTTCTTATCTGAGGAAATTTTGAAGCAACAAGATGTCCAGCGCATCGATGAAGCGATTCAGCTGGTGACGGGCGTTTATGCGCAAAACAATTACGGCGGTGGATTCTGGGATAATTATTCCATTCGTGGTTTCACCACCGACCCAAACGTGAGCGCCACTATTATTCGAAATGGCTTAAGTGTGAACCGTGGTTTGAGCGCGCCGCGCGATCTGGTCAATATTGCCTCCATCGATATTTTAAAAGGCCCTGCTGCTGCGCTGTATGGTCGCGGCGAAATGGGAGGATTAATCAATATCACTACCAAAAAACCACAGTGGCAACCACAAGGTGAAATTAACCTGAGAGCCAATACAGAAGAAAAATATCGCGGCAGTTTTGAATATACGGCACCGATTAATGATCAGGTCGCTTATCGATTGGCCGTTGCACATGAGGATAATCAAAGCTTTCGTGATTACGTCAACAGTGACCGCTGGTTCTTTTCACCTCAATTAAGCTGGAAAATTTCCGATCAAACCCAGCTCAATTTTGATAGTGAAATCACGCGCCAAAAAGGCATATTTGATCGTGGTATTAGTGCTTATAAAGGTCAGATTTTAATGGATCGTAAAACCTTTACAGGTGAACCTTCAGCAGATGAAAATGAAGTCAGCGATCAGTTTTATCAACTACATCTCGCGCATAGCTTCAATGACGACTGGACGCTCAACAGCGCCATCAGTTACAAGCAAGGTAAGATTGCCGGGAGTTCCAACGAGCCACGTAGTTTTGAAGCGGATGCCCAAACATTAAATCGTCAGCGCCGCCAGCGTTATTCCTATACTACTGATCGTCTGGCTCAAAGCGAATTACTTGGAAAAATTGACAGTACATGGGCAAGACATGAAGTTTTAATTGGCGCAGAAGTTGGCACGCTGGTGTTTAACCAAGGCCAGCTTCGTTGTGATAACGGACGTGTTGGAAAAAAGAATGGTGGGTACGACGATCTGAAACGATATTGTGTGAACCAGATTAATGTCAACCATCCACAATACGGCACCTATCCCAAAGACATGGGGCAATTCATTAGTACCCATGAAGTGCAAGACTACGCAGCACTTAATTTACAAGACCAAATGTTTTTCAATGACCACTGGAGTGTTTTAATCGGCGGACGTTTGGATCACATTAAGCAAAGCCTTGATAATCATTTAAAAGGCTCAAATTCATCAGAAATATTTAACGAAGTATCGCCGCGCTTTGGCTTAAATTATAAATTCAATGATCATTTATCATTTTATAGCAACTATGGCCGGTCATTTGCACTAAATACGGGCACCAATGCCAATGGCGATGTGTTTGCACCAGAGAAAGGTGAAAGCTATGAAGTGGGAAGCAAATTTCTACCCAACGATACAAGCCTTTTAAGTGCTGCGCTGTTTCATATGAAAAAGCGTAATGCTTTAACGATCGATCCAAGTAATACGAGCTATCAATATGCAGCTGGTGAAGCACGTAGCCAAGGG
The DNA here is from genome assembly GCF_001054715.1 of Acinetobacter sp. 243_ASPC. Lineage (NCBI taxonomy): Bacteria > Pseudomonadati > Pseudomonadota > Gammaproteobacteria > Moraxellales > Moraxellaceae > Acinetobacter > Acinetobacter sp. 243_ASPC. The sequence continues at coordinate 10,981 of NZ_JVOR01000066.1, forward strand.
GTGGAATTAACCGCGCAAACACAATTGTGGTCTAAGCTCAACGTTCTAGCCAATTATACCTATACCGATGCGATTATTACCAAAGACACCAATATTGCCAAAGGTACGCGTTTAAATAGTATTCCTAAACACAATGCCAATCTGAGTCTGGACTATTTACTACTGGATGATGGTCAACGTAAAGCTGGTATAGGTGGCAATATCGTCTATGTGGGTCAACGAAATGGCACCCAAAATGATCAAGGCAATTTAATGTTACCGGCGTATACCATCATGAATTTGAATGCCTACTACGCACCAAATGATCAATTTCGTTACCAATTCAGTTTAAATAACGTATTTGATAAAACTTATTATGTCGAGAGCTACAGTGAAATGTGGATTCAACCGGGCGATCCAATTAACGCTTCACTTTCTTTGCAGTGGAAGTTTTAAGCCTTATTGATGACTAGAGTGGCCCAATTGGGTCACTTTTTTTATGTTTGAATATTTTTATTTCGATTAGGTATTCGGCAATGTTATGGGTAAAATGCAAGAAATTAAGGTCTGTGTTGCTAAACGGATCTTTAATTCATTTAGAAAAAATCTGAGTTTGAGCTGATTCATGACTTCCTCTCTTACCCCACGCTTGCTAGATCAAGACAACCTGCAAGCAGCACAAGCTTTTGCCATTCGAACCCGACAGTTATTGTTTCCTGAGGTTTATCAAACCAGTTTACCGCACGATCTCACCCATTTTGGTGAAACTTATGTGGTAAGCCCTATGGGTGCCTGCTTCATCATAAAAGACGGTGAGTCCATCGTGGCAATGGTGGCTTATCGAAGGTATGATGCCCGATTTGATCTTGAGTTACCCAGCCCATGTGTAGAAGTGGTCAAACTATTTGTTGAGCCTCACTATCGTCGGCAAGGATTGGCAAGCAGATTATGTCAGGCGCTTTTTGAATATGCACGCACCCAAAATATCAGACATTTTTATCTGCATACCCATCCATTTTTACCAGCAGCCGAATACTTTTGGCAGCAACAGGGCTTTCATTTAATTCGGCGCGAATGGATACAGCATTACGACACCCTGCATATGCTCAAATCAATTTAAAGACGTTGCCGGCGCAGCAGAATCAGCACAAGCGCGACCAGAATACTCAGACCAAAAATAGGCAAACACAAACCGGTTACTCCCAAAAGGAGTACCAAGCCAATGCGCTGACTCATACTACCCTTTTGCCAAATCATGAGGCTGTATTGGGAAAACATAATCGTGCTTTGCTTAAAGTTTGATGTTTTCCACCATGCGCGATAGGCCATCAAAATCGCAGCACATAAACCCAGTGCAAAGAGCACCAAGAGCAATTGATTGGGCCAGCCAAACAACACCCCCATGTGAGCATCTACTCCCCATCGGGTTAATTTGGCCACCAGCGGAAACTGCTCGAAGTCAACATGATCAATTACACGCTGCTGCTGTAAATCAATCGCTACGCTATCGACCTGAGTTGGCCAGCCACGATCAATTTCTTCCACTATCCATGCTTGATTAGGCGCCGCAGGTGGACGAATTTGAATTTTATTTGCGCTAATTCCTTCGTTTCGTGCCAATTTTAACGCGAGCTCAAAATCATGCGCACTGATCATACTGTGCATTTGCATGACCATACCTTGGTGGTGTTCATGATGTGCCGCATGTGCATCGGTAGTTGTTTGCCCTGACAATGCTGTATTTAAGCTAGGCGTTTGCCAGCCCAAAGCCTGACGCAAGCTTAAAATATTAGAGCCTGCCCAGTTTGACCATGTCAGACCAGTAATCGAAAAAAATAGCAGCAATGGCAATAAAATTAGTCCAATCCAGCGGTGCCATTTGAGTAATTGAGCACGTGTACCAGAAACAGCACCTGAAGTATTTTTACGACGAATCATCCAGTGATAAAGGCCCGACAAGGCCAAAAGCCCCATCCAGCTCGCGGCCAACTCACTATAAATACGTCCCCACTCGCCAAGCAAAAGATCTCGATGCAAACGATCGAGCTGTGTACGCAATGGTAAAATCCCACTAGTGCCATACACGCCTAGCTCACCTTTTACGGCTAAAGTATTCGGATCGACAAAGACGGCCTGATTATTGATCTGGCGAGTTTGATCGCTGTACATTACGCGAGTGGTATTATGAGGTGTCGGTGCAGGACGTACTGCAACGATTTGTGCGGTGGGTGGCAGTTGCGCCTGAGCCACCTGAATTTGCTGGGTGAGCGTGCCGGCACGGTGGCCATCGGGTTGGCTATACAGTACATCTCGATAGACATACTGCTCTAGCTGCGGCGTGAGTACGTAAAGCAGCCCTGTTAGGGCAGCAATAAATATAAACGGCGCAATAAAAAGCCCGGCGTAACGATGCAATAAAACAAAAAAATCACGCCAAAAACGAGGAGAAGAATGATGGACAGCCATAACGCGACATACAGAAAATTACCTCGTTAGTATAGTTGATTTTGTATACAACAGCCTAATTTCAACAATAAAAAAACCACAAACCCGGGCTTAATGGTTTTGTGGCAAATTTGAAGTTTTAAATGGTTGTATAAGATACAAACCTTGTAAATTAATTCATTAATCACTCAAGCCAATGATTTAACAGGTTTAACATCTGTATCTTGATCGTGCTGACGATAAAATGCCTTACCTAGACTTAAAATCAGGAAGATTGCCAAAACAAATACGATACCGTAGTAGGCATATAAAGTTGCAGGTGCCAAACCCTTGTCTAAAAACATACCTGCAACCGTTGGCGATATAATGGCACCAATTCGGCCAAACCCAATTGCGTAGCCCACTCCACGACTACGAATATTGGCATCGTAAATGGTTGGCGAAATTGAATACAAGCCTGCCACGCAGCCATTAATGAGTGTGCCAAGCAACAGCCCGACCACCAGTGCAATACTGACTTGCGATGAGACTGCCACAAAGAGCCAGACACATGCAGCGGTTAAACCTAAAAACACACTGAGCGCATAGAAAATTTTGACACGTGAGGCCAGTAAGCCAATAATTGCCGCACCAAAAATTCCACCAATACTAATTAAAATACCCGTACTCACGCCTTGATCTGGTGACATTCCCATGCTGATCAAAATCTTTGGTGTCCAGCTCATGACAAAATAGAATCCGAACATCACCAAAAAGAATGAAAACCAAAGGCATAAGGTTAAAAAGCCTTGTTTACCCTGAAACAGTTTTGCAATATCACCTGCTTCTTTGGTGCCATTTTTATCGTAGATTGGCAAGGTGTCTAAGCGAACTAACCCCATACGCTGCATGACGGCATTGATTTTTTCGAGTGCTTGTTTTGGTTTTTTAGCCAATAAATAATCCAGCGAATCTGGCAATACCCAATAACTCACCAGCAACATCAGCAGTGTTGTCGCGCCACCTGCCAAGAAAATCGAGCGCCAGCCTAAGTGTTCAACAAAGGCCAAAGACAATACACCACCCAGAGTTGCGCCAATCCCATAACCTGTTGACATGAGACTCACTGCAAGGCTACGCCATCTTAGATTGGCATACTCGCTCGCCAATACGTTACTACTGGCCAAGATACCACCCACACCAATACCCGTAATAAAGCGCAATGCAGCCAACATGCCATGACTGGTCACAAAGGCACATGCCAACATACTAAGGCCGGAAATCCCCAAACAAATCAGAATCAGAAAACGGCGACCAATTTTATCTGCCAATGGCGCTAAAAAGATGGAGCCTGCGGCCATACCGAACAGGCCAGCGCTGAGTAACATTCCAATTTGCGCACCTGAAAGTGACCACTCAGCAGAAACTGACGGTGCGGTAAAGGCCATCACCATCACATCAAAGCCATCAATGATATTCAAACAAATACAGATCCCGATCACAAACCACTGATAGCGGCTCATGGGGTTTTGATTAATTTCGCTGAGTACGTCTCGTTGCATGTGGGTATCTCCATGTCTGGACAGCGATACACGCCACATTTAACAGTATAAATGCCGGGTGATTATGCATATCCATATCCATAATTGCCTAAAAGGAATTAAATAACTAAAAATAAATAACGGTAGTGTTCAGGTCTCTGGAGCGTCCTGCTCATGTTAAATAGTGATCAACTCGATTGATCAAAGCAACAATTTCCAGATTTTATTGTTCGATAAACGTACAAATAAATTGATGATCGTACATTTAATTTGTTTTTCTCAAGCGAAGCTTCAAGTTCAGTAAAATAACTTCATTTCCTCAAATATGGATCCAATATTGCTTTTCCAATTGGATCTATGGAATTTTTTATTTATGACTTAAATGTGGATTAAACTTATCTTATTTAAATAAAAAAATAATGAATCATGAAATAATTACTGAACTATGTAAAAAAAACATACAAATTTAATTTTGTTTTAAAGAAAAATCTAAATTGACGAACAGTCAAAACTCAATTAAATTGGATCCAATAAGTGATAAGGAGCTGTCACAAATGTTTATAAAAAATGCATGGTACGTCGCCTGCCGTCCAGAAGATCTTCAGGACAAGCCATTAGGTCGAACTATTTGTGGTGAAAAAATCGTCTTTTATCGTGCCAAAGAAAATAAAGTGGCTGCTGTAGAAGATTTCTGTCCGCATCGCGGCGCACCGCTGTCACTCGGTTATGTCGAAGATGGTCATCTGGTTTGTGGCTATCACGGCTTGGTCATGGGCTGCGATGGAAAAACTGTCGCAATGCCAGCACAACGGGTGAATGGTTTTCCGTGCAATAAAGCCTATGCTGCTGTGGAAAAATACGGTTTTATCTGGGTTTGGCCAGGCGATATTGCGTTGGCAGACGAGAGCACGCTTCCAGAACTTGAATGGGCCGATCATCCCGAATGGGGCTATGGCGGAGGTCTGTTTCATATCCAGTGTGATTATCGATTAATGATTGATAATCTGATGGATCTCACCCACGAAACCTACGTACATTCGAGTAGTATTGGTCAAAAAGAAATTGACGAAGCTTTGCCTGTGACCAAGGTCGACGGCGATCATGTGATTACTGAACGCTATATGGAAAATGTGATTGCCCCACCGTTTTGGAAAATGGCATTGCGTGGCAACCATTTGGCCGATGATATTCCGGTTGATCGCTGGCAGCGCTGCCATTTTTATGCACCAAGTAATGTACATATTGAGGTGGGCGTGGCGCATGCAGGTTATGGCGGATATCATGCACCTACAGACAAGAAAGTCTCGGCGATTGTGGTCGACTTTATTACGCCTGAAACTGAAACGTCGCATTGGTATTTTTGGGGAATGGCACGTCACTTTCAGCCCGAAAATCATGAATTGACCGATCAAATTCGTGAAGGTCAAGGCAAAATCTTTACCGAAGATTTGCAAATGCTGGAACAACAACAACAAAACATTTTGAACAATCCGCACAGAAAATTATTAATGTTGAATATCGATGCGGGTGGTGTTCAATCACGAAAAATTATTGAGCGTCTGCTGGCCAAAGAAACAACGCCACCGCCAGATCTTCAAGATCGCCAGTTTCCCAATATTCGTGTGATATAAGGCAGCATGACATGGACGTGATCATTGATAAAATTCATCAGCTCACTGCACATATTCGTGCTTTTGAGTTGGTCTCGACACAGGGCGATTCGCTTCCAGCTTTTTCGGCAGGTGCGCATATCGATGTGCATTTAAAAAACGGATTCACTCGCCAATACTCACTTTCAAACTGTAGCAGTGAAAGACATCGTTACGTGATTGGCGTGTTACACGATGAACATTCACGTGGCGGTTCGCGCTGTATGCATCTGGATTATGCTGAAGGTGATCGTTTACAGATTAGTCCACCACGTAATTTGTTTGAGCTGCATCCGCAAACTGGCCGCGCCATGTTATTTGCTGGGGGAATTGGCATCACACCGATCTTATCGATGGCCTATCAATTAAAGCGTGAACAGATTCCATTTGAGCTGCATTATTTTGTGCGGCACCACGAAATGCTTGCATTTTATGGCAATTTAACCACACATTTTCCAGATCATCTTCATTTACATATTCAAGATCAGCCTGAAACGGCGTGCAATATGGCGCAGGTATTAGCCGATGCCAACACAGACCATCATCTCTATGTTTGTGGCCCGACAGGTTTTATGCAGTTTGTGATGGATGCAGCCGTTGAGGCGGGTTGGTCGAATGCACAATTGCATCAGGAACATTTTGCTGCTGCACCAGTCGATCAAACCAGTAATCGGCCTTTTCGAATTGAAGTCCTCAGTTCAGGCCAAACCATTGAGGTTCCGGCCAATCAGACAGCAACCCAAGCACTGCTTGCGCATGGTTTTGATGTGCCTATTTCATGTGAACAAGGCGTATGCGGAACCTGTATAACCCGTGTACTTGCTGGCATTCCAGAGCATCGCGATGTGTTTATGACAGATGAAGAGCATGCGTCAAATCAGTATTTTACGCCATGCTGCTCAAGAGCCAAGTCAGAGACCTTGGTAATCGAGCTTGGATAAAAGGTTTTCTCCTATACATCTTAAGCCCATGTATAGGAGTTTTTTAATCTGCAATCAGATGCCGAACAGTCTCGCCCAAAATGGCAACACTGCTATGTTCGCGCATCAGGTTTTCAGCACGCCCCGCTTGTCGATGCAACAGCGCATCGAAAATGGAGCAATGCTGCAAATGTGCGTAATGCAAACGGCGATATTCTGAAAGCGCCTGAGATGAATCGAAGGTAATGGCTTGCGCTGACGCAAAAGGCAGTTGATTATTTTTAGCGAGTGCCTGCATCAGGGCAATATTTTTTGCCCCTTGAAGAATCGTGTCATGAAAAATCGCATTAAAATGATCATAGGTTTCTATCTCTGCGTCGCCGAAACTGCTGTGCGCTGCAAAAAGCTTTTCGATTTCTTCAATACAGCTTTTAAGTGTGCTTTTCTGCTCATCGTTTAAGCCTTTTTCTGCCAAGGTTTTGGCTGCCAAACCTTCGAGTACACCACGCACTTCAATCGCATCTTGAATCAACTGGTCAGAAATTTCACGTACCACATAACCACGCGTAGGATTCTTGATCAAGAGTCCTTCTTGTTCGAGCAGTCGAAAAGCCATACGCACTGGCTGACGCGATACACCCAGTAGTTCAGCCGTTGGAATTTCAGCAATCCGACTCCCGCCTGCAAGTTCGCCAGCAATAATCATTTTTCTGAGTTTTATTAAGACTTGTTGTCCTGAAGACATTTGCGCCACTTTTTAGCAATCAAGAATCCATTCGATGCTATCAATTTAACGCGTGTTCTGACAATGATAATTATGTGAGTTTTGCTTTAAATTTGAGTGATTTAATGACAAAACAGCCTCAATTTTGATGACTGTCTTGTCAAAAAAAATGACTTGTAAATGAAATCAATATTTTCCAGAAAAATTGGCACTGACACGCTGTGCTAAATAATCTTTGGCGGTAATGTCGGGATACTTGCCTTGAGGGCTTTGAATCAGCACATCCTCATTGGCTTGACAGAAAAATGCAAGGCTATAGCGAGCGCCTTGGTATTCATCATCGGCTGGATTTTTGACACGATGGAAATTAGATGGCAATAAATCATCACTCCAGCGGGTGAGCATATCGCCAATGTTGCAGGTAATAACATCTTTACATGGCTCAATCGAGGTCCACTCCTGCTCGTCCATTTCTTTGCCCGGACACACCTGCAAGCCCCCTTGGCCTTCTTGCTGAAATAATAATGTTAAACAGTCAAAATCGGTGTGTGCGCCTGCACGCCATAATCCTAGTTCTTCTTTGAGCGCAGGATCAACCGCATAATAGTGCAGCATGCGTAAGGTACTTTGATAACTTGACTGCGAAGGATCATGTGCCTGTGTGAAAAACTCTTCTGCAAAACCGAGTTTATAGGCAAAGCAGGATAAAATTTTCATTCCTACCGACCAGCACTTTTGTTCAAAATCGAGCATATCGGTTTTAAAGTATGGAAGTTCTTGTTCGGTTGGCCAAAGCTGTTGCATGCGTGGCCAGGTAATTTGATAGGACTCTTTCTGATCGGGTGTTTGTGTAGAGGGCCGAATTTGCGCTTTGCTTTCCCATCCGGCATTACGTGTTAAGGGATACTGTGCTTTGATATCTCGCGGTAAGGCAAAAAATTGCTCGGCCATTTTAAAAGCATGATCGATATCTTGGCTTGAAATTCCATGGTTATACACCTGAAAAAAACCGATTTCGATTGCAGCAGACCAGAGCTGATCGGCAATTTCGTATTTGCGCTGCTCAAAGTCACTTAAATCGATCATTCGGATTTCACGTTGGGTTTCGGTGCCTATACTGCCCATCCGTGATTCTTTTTGTAGTTCCTGCATTGAAAATTCAGCTTTTGGGTAATGTCGACTGTTCATTTTTATCACTCACATTCAAGTAAATTTTAATGACATGACCCAATACGCTAAAATGATAGTCAAGTATTGAGTCACACTAAACGTCACGCCTTTTTCAAGCTAACGCTTAGAGCAATGACCCACATACTCGTTTTTTATATGTTGACAGCTTCTACTCTCAATTAAATTAAGCAAATACTATGCCAATCTAAAATTGTAAAAAATCATAATGAAACGCAAGATTAAAGGCCCATTCTACCCTGCGCTGCATCAGATTGTGGCAATGTCGGCTGTTTAACTGCATTATGAGTGTGCATGCCTTAATTTTCAGGCAAAAAAAAGCCACATCTGAGGGTGTGGCGAAGGGTATTTCAAGATGCCGATTGGAGATTGGCATAAGCTGCTAGGCTTGATAAGAAGATTAGTGCTCAGAACTTAATTCAAACTTAATTTTATGCAGCGAAATGTAATCATCGCATATTATTTTCATCTTATTGAAAACGATAATTGAGCGTTACAAACATTTCGCGCGGATTACCCGGCGTCACCCATTCGTCTTTTAAACTAGACACGTAATACGCTTGATTAAACAGATTCTTCAAACTGAACTGAAAACTGAGCTGAGGCGTCACCTGATAGGCAGCGTTTAAATGCACCAAAGTATAAGCTGGAAGATTAAAACCATTGTCATATACATTGCCTGAGCGCTTTGACAGATATTGAATATTGCTGCCTACAGCAACTTTTTGCTCACCAGACTGCCAAAGATCATACATCATCATCAGGCTGGCATTATGTTTCGGGCTATTGAGTAGCGCACTGCCCTTTTGAATGCCCGAAGCCGCTTCAGTTTTTGATACCTTAGCATCAATATAGGCATAGGCCAGTTTTAGGTTGAGTGCATCGATGGGCTGAGCGGTGGAGTCCCATTCGATACCGCGACTGCTTTCCTCTGCGGCAGTGATCATGTACGACGAGTCAACAGGATTGGTGGTGAGAACATTTTGCTTCTTGATTTGAAAAATAGACCATGATGACATTAGGCGATCATCAAAGGCACTTTTTTTCATGCCAAGTTCATAGGTCCATGCTTTTTCGGGTGCAAACGGTTGTTGCTGGATATCTAAGCCAGAATTTAAGTGAAAGGATTGCCCAGCACTTACAAATACTGAAGTGGCATCGTCCACTCGATAATTCAGTGCAGCTTTCGGGCTCCACTGAGTAAAGCGTTGCTGACCCGATGTCTGCGCCACAACCTCGTTATAACGTTGCTGATAATAATCGAAACGACTCGCAAGCAATAAAGTCCACTTAGGTGAAAACTCAATCGCATCACTTAAGCTCAGTGCCACATTATTTTGACGCTCATGTGTGTTGTAAACACTCGACACCGCCGGTAAATTAATCCCGTATTGAGGATGGTAAATATTGATCAGACTCTCGGTCGATCCTTTTTTGCGATAACGCAGCAAATGGTTTTGAATGGTCAAATCGCTATAGCTTAGCCCAATCGACCAGCGATGCTTGGCCTGTGCTGTTTCTAGCTCACCTTGTACATCATGGTTAAACAGATAACTGGTGGTGTCGTAGATACGATAGCGTCGCTCACGATTGAGATCACCCTGTGCATTTAAAAGTTGATAAGCTTCAGACGAAAATCCACGCCAAGTGTTGTCTTTGTAGTTAACGGTGCTGGTACTGGTCCAATTATTGGCCCATTGGTGGCGAAGTCTAAGCTGCTGCAAATAATCATTCATGGTCATCAGACCATCGTCTTTTTCACCCAAAAAACGTGTATTGGGAATTTTCCCCAACTGCTGGTTCACAGCGGTCACTCCCCGATCGAACAGGCTGTTGATGACTGTATATTCGCTGTCATAGTCAAGTTGCGTCGCATCATTGGGTTGCCAAGTCAGTTGAGGTGCTACGAACAATCGATTGTTTTTCACTTCATCTCGAAAGCTGTGGTTGTTTTCATATGCCACCCCAATACGATACGCCACAGTGTCGGTTAACGCATTGCTAGCATCAATTGCGGTACGGTACTGATCATAGGAGCCACCCCGAAGCTCGATACTATACTCTGGATGAAATTGCGGTTTTTTGGTCACAATATTGACGGTTCCGCCCGGATCACCCGCACCATAAAGTGCAGCTTCTGGCCCTTTTAAAAACTCGATTCGCTCAATATTAATCAAATCATGCGCAGCATTCAGCCCCAGATACGCATTGACTCCATTTCGTAACGCGGCAGCACCAATGGTCTGATCGGTATTGAAACCACGAAACGAATAATTGTCCCAAAGCCCTCCTAAAGGGTTGAGTAAACTCACACCACTGACCAAGCCAATCACATCCCCAACACGCTGTGCATTACTGTCTCGGAGCATCGCCTGATTCACCACCTGAACATTCTGCGGAGTTTGAAATGGGTCGGTTCCCGACTTTGTGGCCTCAGAGCTAAGCGTATTTAAATAAGAATGATCTTCCGATTGTGCCATGACCTGAAGCGTCTGCAATACCGCGGTTTCTTGCGCATACCCCGTGTGTAGCACACAAAAAAATGGTACAAATGAATATAAAAAGTGCCTGCTACGCAGTTTCATTTTGGTGATCCAACAGTTGCAATTACGATAAATTACAATAAAATACCATCTTGTACACAAGTTTGTATAAGTCGTTTGACGTATTTTTTCCAATCTGCTCCCCGAGCGCGATGCCTAAACTATGACCGCTGAATTTTTTGGTTTATTTCGATGCATTTTTTTACTGACGTTTATGGGATTGGTATGCGCTGCCTGTACGCCTGTACATGTACCGTCAGATCAGGCAAATACAGTTCAAATAGATGTGACAGACCGATACGGCAATAGAGTTCAACTGCAAAAGCCAGCACAGCGGATTGTGTGCCTGTTTGAGGCCAGCGTCGATGATTTGTATATGCTGGGTGCAGGTTCGGCACTGGTGGGCATTCCTGCCAAAATCTACAGCGCGCCGGATCTGTATCGCGCTTATTCCATTTTGGATCGACGTATTGCCCAAAAACAAATTGCAACGCCAAGTAACTGGGAAGCCTCGACCAATATTGAAAGTGTGGTTGCACTACAACCCGATCTGGTCGTGGTCAATGCTGGCCAGACCGACGTGATCAAGGTATTACAAAAAATGCAGATTCCGGTATATGCCGTGATGTCGGAAAATCTGCAACAAACCCGAAAAGAATTACATGATTTAGGCACCCTGACAGGACGCACTAAGCGTGCTCAGCAATTACTTCAGTTTATTGATGCTGAAATTGCCGCGATGAATGCCAAAAAACACAATACAACGCAGCAAAAAACCGTGTACTACGGCTGGTCTGGAGGGCGGATTTTCTCGACCTCGGGCATCGACTCTATGCCCAATACTGTCATGACACTTGCCGGGGCACGTAATGTGGTCACCACTTCAATTGATCAACCCAATGTCAATCCAGAGAAACTTCTGGAATGGAATCCGGATGTGATTTTACTGTGGAACAGTCGTCCTGAGCAGATTTATGAGCGCCCAGAACTAAGCACCTTAAGTGCCGTTCGGCAACGGCAGGTGTATAGCTTGCGTCCTGCGTTTTTGTTTAATCCGCATACACCCAAAATTCTGTTGGCTGCCAATCAGTTACAACACTGGTTATCTGGTTCAGTCGATGTGCATCAAGATGCAGCGCACGATATGCAGCGGATTTTAAGTGAATTTTATGGAGCAACGCATGCCGCCCAACTCATCCACATGGCTCAATCCAAGGAATAATCAGTGAAGTCTTCTGTTTCTGTTTTGATTTATCTGCTCCCTGTTCCGCTGATTATCTTTTCTTTGTTGATTGGGCCATCTGAACAATTTGGTTTACGTGATTTTAGCTATGCACTTTATGCCTTTTTTAGCACGCCAAACCATTTGAGCAATATTGAACTCGCGCGACTAGAACTCATGCAAAACATTATTGTAAATGTTCGAATGCCACGGGTCTTTCTTACCTTTTTAGTTGGCGCTGCACTGGCATCATCGGGTAATACCCTGCAAGCCTTGTTTCGAAATCCATTGGTAGATTCTTATGTTTTGGGTATTTCGTCTGGCGCGGCTTTAGGTGCTGCGCTTGCACTGCTCACTGGCTGGCTCCCAGTTCAGGTATCTGCATTTTTATTTGGTATTTTAGCCGTATGTATGACCTATGGTTTTGCCCAGCAACGCTATGAAAAAAGTTCGGTGGTGGTGATTTTGCTTTCCGGCATGATTGTTTCTGGGCTGTTTATCGCAGGACTCAGTATTGTGCAGTACTTGAGCGATCCTTATAAATTACAGGCAATTGTACAATGGACTATGGGCAATTTGCATCAAGCCACATGGGACAAAGTCGAACAGGCTGTTTTACCGATTGCCCTGTCTTTACTGGGTATGTATGGCATGCGCTGGCGGCTGAATTTGCTGGCACTGGGTCAGCTTGAAGCCCAAGCGGTTGGCGTCGACCCAAGGCGAGATCAGTTTTTGTTGGTGTTATTTGTGACCCTAGCCACCTCATCCTCTGTGGCAGTTGCCGGCATTATTAGTCTTTACGGACTCTTTGTACCGCACGTCGTGCGTATGCTGATTGGGCCAGATAATGCCAAAACTGTTCCCGCGAACATTTTTTTGGGTGGATCATTTTTGTTGATTATCGATAATCTGTCTCGGACATTTTCAACCTTTGAAATTCCAATCGGAATTTTTACGATGCTGCTCGGTGCTCCCTTGTTTTTATATCTTATTCGTCGTTATCGCATGAACTGGGCTTGATGGTTATGAGTACAATTTCAATTCAACAAGTCAATTTTGCCTACCAGAAAAAAACGGTGCTGCACGACATTCAGCTCGAATTCCAGTCCAATTGTTTTTCTGTACTACTCGGTCGAAACGGAAGTGGTAAATCGACACTATTTAATCTGATGGCCGGTATTTATCCACTTCAGTCAGGTCAAATTTTATTTGATGGTCAGCCCTTGGCAAAGCTCAAAGGAAAACAGCGGGCGATGCAACTGGGTTTTCTTGCACAAAGCCATCGTAGTATTTTTAATTTTAAAGTATTAGATGTGGTGCTGACTGGTCGTGCTGCTTTTTCGGGTTATGCGCCTTCACAAATCGATCGCGATCAAGCCTATGAAGCCCTTCGCATGCTGGAAATTGAGCATTTACAAGATCGCGATTACACCACGCTATCGGGTGGTGAGCGCCAACTGGTCATGATTGCACGCATCTTGACGCAAAACCCCAAAGTCATTTTACTCGATGAACCCACCAATCATCTGGATGTGTACTATCAGGCTTTTCTCATGCAAAAACTGCACGAGTTGTCGCGTCGAGGCTATACCATTGTGGCCATTATGCATGATCCGAATCTTGCATTTTTATATGCAGATGAGTTTTTCTTTATTAAAGACAGCCAGATTATTCGCGCACAAGACAAAGCACAGGCCGCTGAGGCTGATTTTTTGGCTCAGGTTTATGATTTACCGTTTCAGCAAGCCTATGTGGGCACCCACAAAATCGTCATGCCAAAACGCCGGGAAATCAGTGAATGACACTGAGCATTTGCAAGGTAATATTTTTTACTTCATTGATGCTCTCAAGCACATGGTGCTCGGCCAAGTGAATGGCCTGTTCGGCATCTTTATTTAAGATACACCGTAAAATCGCACCATGATCTTCGTATGCATGCGTAACATCTAATGCCTTCATGGCCCCCAGACTCAGTACAATACGAATTTTTTCACTGGCCTCCTGATGAATCTTGGCAATTTGCTGATTACCGGCAGCACGTACTAAAGCACAGTGAAAGTCTTCACTTTGTAAGATCAACGCGGCAGTGTCTTTTAAATAGTGTTCGGGAGGAATCAGCCACATGGCCTGTAACGCTTGCAATGCGGGTAATTCTTGCGGCTGTTCGAGTGCACACAGACGTTTGACTGCTTCTTTTTCTAAAATCATGCGTAAATCAAAAAGTTCTTGGTAATACCTAAATTCGAGTGGACGAATTTCCCATCCACTTCGAAAATGCACATGCACAAAACCTTCCTGCTCCAGACGATACAATGCCTGTCGGATCGGGGTACGACTTGCGGCATAACGCTCGGCCAGATCGGTTTCTGTAAAACGCTGACCGGGTTTGAGTACAAAGCTAAAAATATCTTGTTTTAATTGTGCATAAATCAGATCCGAAATGTTATTGGATATTTTTTTTTCAGATGGTGCTTTGGACATGAGATAAACCAATACGGAACGTATAAGCGGCTCATTATAATGGCTTTTGAGATTGAACGTAGCCATGACTGCAACAAATAAATGCGTGCGGATTTAAGCCTGTCGAGATTTACACCAGAAAATGCCGTGCATGATGCAGCATATGCTCAGTTAAACGCTGTAACGGTTGCGATTGTTGTGACCAGTGATGCCAATATAACGGAATCTCGATGCTGTAATTAGGCATCAGATTGATCAGCGGTTGCTGGGTGGCTTTAAGCTGGAATTCGGGCACAATGCCATACCCCATGCCCAGTTGCACTGCGGTAAAATAAGACTCAGATGAAGGAATGACATGACACGGATAACTGCCTTGCGGTAGCCCAAACTGGCTTTCTAACACGTTAAAATGAATATGATCTTTCTCATTAAAAATAATGGCCGGTGCACTGCGTAGTTGTGTGCGATTGATTCCGTGTGCAAACCATTGCTGCGTAAAGGCCTGAGTCGCGACTAATTGATATTTCATTTTGCCAAGATACTGGGCCTGACAGCCTTTCATGGGGTTACTTTCCACCGAAATACAGCCACTGACAATGCCTTTTTGTAGCCATGAATAGGTGTGTGACTGATCATCAACCCGCAGTTGTAGCAGTATTTTTTCTTGAATAAGCACCGCATGTAATGCAGGCAATAACCATGTCGAAAGCGAATCGGCGTTGGTGGCAATGACGGCTTGAAAAAAACTGGCATTTTGCGGGCCAGCCAGCGTATGCATTAAATTCTGCTCCAGAAGACGTGTATGCTGTAAATGCTCAAACAGTTGCTGACCTGCTGGCGTCAGTGTGCATGGGCGTGCCCGAATCAAAAGCAATTGTCCGAGTTGTTTTTCCAGTGCTTGTACGCGCAGCGTAACCGCTGAAGGTGTAATACATAACGTATCGCCCGCCAAATCAAAACTACCGTGTTCTGCAACAGCCATAAATGCATCGCATTGCTTACTGTCTAACATAATCACCTAAATTTTTTTTAGTTATCTCGATATTTTCTTAGTATTACTGACTTTAATTAGAAAAACCATCTACCATTTATGACGTTGGATTCCGGTTAAAGGCACACGCTGACGTGGCTTGGGGTTACTTTTATTTTGTTTATGATCGAGTCACTATGAACGCTTTTTTTTCTGGCTTTGCCGTAGGGCTGTCGCTTATTGTCGCCATTGGTGCTCAAAATGCCTTCGTGCTCAAACAAGGGCTTAAACGTCAGCATGTATTTTGGGTGTGTCTGGTGTGTGCGTTGTCTGACTCTATTTTGATTTATCTGGGCGTTACTGGATTTTCAAAAATAATCATTCAGTTTCCAGCTTTATTAACCTGTGCCCAGTATTTCGGTGCGCTCTTTTTATTCTTATATGGCATAAAGCATTTTTACGCAGCATTGCAGTCATCGGTATTACGCCCGAGTGATCTGGAAAATCACCAGCTATTGCCTGTAATTGGGATCTGTCTGGCACTCACTTGGCTCAATCCACATGTGTACTTGGATACAGTAGTTTTGGTCGGCTCAATTTCTGTTCAATTTTCACCTCAAAATTATCTGTTCGCTGCCGGATGCATACTGGCATCTTGGTCTTTTTTCTTTTTACTCGGTTATGGTGCGCGGCTTGTATCACCTGTGTTTAACCGTCCACATGCATGGAAAGTACTTGATCTTATTATTGGATTTATCATGTGGGGAATTGCGCTGAATCTGATTCTGTAATACATAGCTGGTTTGCCTGTATGACCGACCAGCTGTGTACTCACCTATCAGTTACGATATTTTAAAGCGAAGCGAATTGTCTTGATAAATCGGCGTAATTTCCTGCCCATTTAAAGTCACTTTTTGATAGCTTCCCTGTAGCTTTTTGGCAGTCAGTACGGTGTAGATTCCTGCCGGCAAAGTGCTGCTGGTACGAATGTTTAACAGACCATTTAAGCTGGCAGTCTGGTCAATTTGTACGGCAGGTTGCATTGCAGATTTAAAATCAACCAGAAGCGTTGAGCTAGCAAGCTGTGTAAAATTGCTCTTGAGGCGTAAAGTGGTTGTGGTATTGATATTTAAATTGCTATTAGCGCGTACATACACATCGCCTTGCCCTGCTGCATGTTCAGACAATAAACGAATCGTACCTTGAGTAATATCTATACCGCCCGTAAACGTATTGTTGCCATTTAAGCCGAGTGCGCCTGTTCCGAGTTTGGTGAGTTTTCCGGCTCCAGAAATATCATTGCCCCATTGATCAGACTGGTTAAAGCCACCTAATGCGGCATCCATGGTCAGTGTTACATCACCATTAAAATTGCCATAACCTGCACCAGCTTTAAACAGATTTAAGCGCCCATAACCTTCGGCATCATCCATCACAGGATAACCTGATGCAATTGCGGTCGACTTTAAGACCACACGGCGCTGGTTGGCAGTTAAGTAAGGAAAGCGGGTTTCGAGTAAGACCTCTGCACCTTTAGGCACATTTGCAACACGAGTTTTATCTGCAATTTGATTAAATCCATACGTCATCCACAGGCTGACTTTATCTTTTAATGTGTTTAGATCTGCGAACCGATCGTTTTGATCGTAAGGTGTTTTTGCTACAGCATAAAAGGCTTCAAAATTTGTAGTATTGGTGGCTTTCATCAACTGAGTTTGTGCCTGCTGATAGGCCTGTTGGCGCTTTTCAGGCGTCATGGCATTGAGGTTTGCGACATCGGCAGCAATAGACTGAATACGCCCACCGACTACATCAAGTGCCGAGTGCATCCCCGCAATAATACGCGAATCGCCCAAATCCATTCCGCGTGCGATCAGCTCCTGATAGCGCTGCGGCACCAGATATGCCATTGCAATGGCATTTCGACCCGCTTCGGCGGTATGACCACTTGGAAAACCGCCATCGGTATTGGGTGTATTGCTCTTGGCCGATTCTAAACTAGGCACCACGATGACATCGCGGCTCCAACGATACGGACGTGCATATTTATAAAATCGCTTGGCTGACTCTGTCGATGCGTTGGTTCCCATGGCCTGAATAAACTCGACCACCTGACCAAAATCGAGATTGCCTTGAGCGGTTGTTAGGCCCGAGTTATTGCCTTGGTCGTCATATTTCACCTGCTGTGCATCAGCGGGTACAGCATTGATGGTGGTGGTTTGCCCAGTCAGTTTGCGCCATGGATCTGTCAGTGCGCCCAAACCAGTGGTCACGCTATAGCTTTTACCTCGTCGATCATCGAGATAGGCACGCACAGCATCTTCTGCGCTGCGATTATGTGTGGTTTGTACGGAATAATTGATATTGTAATTGAGTACTTCTGCATTTTTTTTGGTTCCATCTGTACTATCACCCGGAATTCCAGTCCAGTTTGAGGCTTTCACCGCTGGAAATCCGTCTCGTGCTTCAGCAGATACGCCTGCATCGACCAATAAACTCGAAGGTGTCCAGACATCAAGATAACCACTTAAAACTCGAACGCCCGCATTGGTTTCAACTGTGGCATAACGCGCATCGCCTCGCTGGTTAGTCGCCCAAGAGTCGACCACTGCATTAAGATTCGACGAAACAGGTGCAGTATCTTCATAGCCCAAACCTTTGGGCGGCTGCGTGATAGCATCCGATGTGGTATCGGTATCATGATCATTACATCCTGTAAACAGCACGGAACAAGACAAAATCGAGAGGCAAAGCGCATTCAACTTGAAACTGGACATGGCGTCATCCATAAGCGTAAATAAAGATGCTATCTTTCAGTAAAAGTGTTTAATTTGTGTTAAATACGATCACATGATTTTGAGTCGATCTACCTCTTAACTGACAAAAAAACCCATTTAAATCTGGACGCAATGGACGCTTTTATCGTGTGTTCACTTTATCTGGCGTCATTCAATCTGTGTTACGGACGACATTGACTTGATTCGACGCAAAAACCTATATTGGTCGATATAACAACCAAAAGAAGAATAGCAATGAAAAAATTCCTCCTCTGCTGTGCAGTGTTGTTCGGCACCCAACATGCCTTGGCTGCCAACACCACTTGGTCTGCTGGCTCAACCTATAAAGGTACAGTGACCGTACCTATTGAAAGCGGGCCTAATGTGGTCTGGAAATGTAACGGAAAAGCATGCAGCATGTCTGGCCCTTGGGGCGATGAGCTATCGCTCGACTCGTGCCAAAGTTTAGTGATGCGGGTAGGAAAAATTAGTTACTATAAAAACTCGGCTGGAAAAGTGTGGAATGCTCAATCACCCGAACTGGCCGCTTGCAATAAAGCAGCACGTTAAAGATACCAATCCAATAAAAAAACACCAGATCAGCGATGATCTGGTGTTTTTGTTGAGACGATTTATTTAGAAGTTCGCCTCACTTCGGTTAAATCTTGGCATCGATATCGGTCACTGCAATTAATTTGTGGTTTACAAATTCTTTTAAACCCAAATCAATCAGTTCGCGACCATAGCCTGAACGACCTACACCACCAAATGGCAAGTCGGCCTGCGACGTGGTTGGGCTATTGATGTAAACCATACCGGTATGGATTTTTTTGGCCACTTCAACACCGCGTTGATGATCGGCTGTATACACTGAGCCGCCCAAACCAAACGGTGAATCATTGGCGATACGGATAGCATCGTCCTCATCTTTGGCACGATATAACTGTGTGACTGGCCCGAAAAACTCCCAGTATCGTGCGTCGTTATCATCACTGATATCCGTCATAAGCAAGGGTTGGAAGAATGCACCTTGCTCTGGCACCGGCGCACCGATTGCTTCAACTTTAGCACCTGCTGCTTTGGCTTTTTCGACTTGTTTTTTCAAGTTGTCGGCGGCTTCTTGCGAACATAAAGGTGCCAAAGTGGTTTCCGGGTCCATCGGGTCACCCGCTTTAAGCTTTGCCACGCCTTGTTTGTAAAGCTCGACAAATCGATCATAGACTTGATCGACCACAATAAAACGTTTCGATGCGGTACATACCTGACCGGCATTGCTATGGCGGCCACTGACTGCAAGTTCAGCCGCTTTTTCTAGGTCTGCATCTTCAAGCACGATCAATGCATCGGCACCGCCTAGTTCAAGCGT
Organism: Acinetobacter sp. 243_ASPC; assembly: GCF_001054715.1. Lineage (NCBI taxonomy): Bacteria > Pseudomonadati > Pseudomonadota > Gammaproteobacteria > Moraxellales > Moraxellaceae > Acinetobacter > Acinetobacter sp. 243_ASPC. The sequence goes on from NZ_JVOR01000066.1 coordinate 30,744, forward strand.
CGATTTTTTCAATGCCTTGCCCGCATGGGCAGCCACCTCAGCGCCGGCACCCTCAGAACCTGTCAGTGCCACGCCACACACCCGGTGATCATTTAAAATCAGAGGGATATGTTCATGACTCAAATATAGGTTTTTAAAAGCACCCTTAGGCAAACCTGCTTCAAGCATCAGTTCTTCAAATGCATTTGCACTTTGCGGCACAATCGAGGCATGCTTAAGCAGTACAGTATTTCCAGCGGCAAGCTGCGCACTCAAGATACGGGCAATCTGGTAAAACGGAAAATTCCAAGGTTCTACCGCCATCACAATACCCTGTGGCTCATAGTAAATTTTGGCATCGATGTCGGTGTTTTCAGTGGTGAGTGGCGTTGGCGATAAAAACTTTTCGGCATGTTTGGCGTAATATTCAAAAATTTGTGCACAAATCTCGACTTCGCCTAATGCTTCTTTAAATAGTTTTCCCATTTCGAGCGTTAAAAATTTTGCATACTTCTCATTGTCGCGGCGTAAAATACTGGCCGCCTGATTTAATACGTTAGCACGTGTTTCAAACGAAGTTTCTTTCCAATCTAAATACGCGGTATAAGCTGCATCAACTGCTGCATGTACCTCTTTTTCAGTTGCAGTCGGGAATTCTTTTACTTTTTCGCCCGTGTAGGGATTAACCGTTGCATATGCCATGAATCTACCCTCTATTTTTGAAGTTTCAATTTTGAGCGCATTTCTAAAAAAAAATGCGTGTCCATTTAAATTACGGTCACGCAGATGATTTCTAAAGTAATTTATTCTGATCTTACAAATCGTATAACGGCGTAACATTCAAAGACAAAATGTATAAAATTAGTTGAGGTTCAGCATTATCGTGTACTCAATACCAGCTTAACCGGTATGTATTTTAGGCTGCAAGCTGATGATTGAGCGTGTCGCCATTCTATATTAATCGACCACGACATCCGTACTGAGTGCTGTTTTTTGCTTTGCTGCGTGCGGATATGCATCGACATCATGCCGAGTGGGTTCATATTTAATCATCAAACCAATCACCACCAAAGGCACCACCGCAAAAAATGAAATAATGAAAAATACATCCGTCTGGTAACGTGCCATCCAAATGGGCAATACAAACATGGCAATGGCTTGTGCGACACCCGTGACTGCTCGGTTAAACCCGACCCCAATACCACGAATTTCTGCAGGATACGCCATGGTTGGATAAACCATCATTTGGGCCCCTGGCCCAAAGCCTTCGGCAAATAACCAAGCACCCAGTAAAATAACGGCGGTATAAATTAAAAATGGATGCTGTGGTTCTCCAATCCATGCCAGTGCAACCAACGCCACAAACTGTAGCCCGAATCCAGCAAGCAGCACATGCCGTGACGAAAACCGGCTGGCCACATATACCCCCAACAGCCCGCCTGTAAAGGCAAAAATCAAGTTAAGCCCAAGTGTGGTGGTAATGGTGGTGAGTGTATCGGTGTGGAAAAACCGTGTCAGAATTGACGGTAAAAAGAACGCAATGGTGGTGTATTGAAATGCAACCGAAACATGAATAACCAAGGAAACAACCGTACGGGAAAGATATTCAGAGTGAAACAAAACTTTGAAACTCAGTTTTTTTGCCTGATGCTGCTGACCCACTTGTTGCGGAATAATGTCGTCTGCGACCTTGGCATTGAGCGCATAGGATTGGCGTAATATTTTTGCTGCACCTTGGAGGTCACCCTGATTGGCCAGCCAGATCGGTGATTCGGTCAGATATTTTCCACGTACAAAAATAATCAACAGCGCAGGCACTGCGCCAAAAATCAACGATGCACGCCAAAGCCAGTTACTGTGCTCGGGTGGAAGTAAAAAGTAAAGTGCCAACACCACAGCAAAACACACCGAAGAAGCGGCGTACCACATTGGGCACCATGCTGCCAAACGCGCCGCCTTGTTGCTTTTGCCTTCAAATTTTGAAAATTCAGACAAATATGACATCGCCACAGGTAAATCGATACCGACACTAATTCCCATGACAAAACGTGCCGCAATCAGCACCCAGACATTGGGGGCCAGCCCCGCCACTATCGCGGCAATCACAAACAACACCATATCGGCCATAAACACACGATAACGGCCAATTTTATCGGTGAGCCACCCACCGATAATATTGCCCACAATAGTCCCGCAGATGATGGCAGAGGCAACCACACCGGTCATGACAGGCGTTAGCGTAAACTCACTCACCACCTGATCGATACCAAACGATAATGTGGTGAGATCGTAGGCATCTATAAACACCCCTATTAGCGCCAGCCAGATCACATGATTACTTTTACCCCGACCTGCATGTTGAGAAACCAGTTGCGAGACATCTTTCGCACTTCTTATTTCATACGCTGGAATAGTTTGATGATTATAATCACTCATTTTTAAAAGTGCCTGATTTGGAAAGGCTTAATATAAGAGCGATATCGAATTAAAATGAACCAACTAAAATTGAAAACCTCATCTGATTTTTATATTTCATTATTTTTGAAATGAATAGCAAGAGCCTTAAAATAAAAGTCTGAAAAATAAAAAAAGAGGTTACCCTCTTTTTTTATTTAATTTGACTCTCTATCTAAATCGCTTGGGCATATGTTGCACGGTTAAGTTGTCGATAGCTCGCGCCCTTATGTTGCTCGCTTAAATAAGGCCCCTGACCAAATAACTTCTCGCGCAAGGTGCCGGTAGCGTACTCTGTTTTATAAACACCGCGTTTTTGTAGCTCGGGCACAATAAAATCCACAACATCGATAAAGGTCTGGTGCGCCAATATATAAGCCAAGTTAAAGCCGTCAATATCAGTTTCCTCGATCCATGCTTGCAAGTGATCTGCAACCGTTTCAGCCCCTCCGACCAAAACGGGGCCATTTCCGCCCAGACTGTTCCAGTGCGCGATTTCTTCAATGGTCCAGACACGCTCTGGATCTGCATTGACATAGGCATCGAGTAAAGACTGAATGGCATTGGTTTTAATATATTCGACTTGATCGGTAGGACGGTATTGTGAAAAGTCGACGCCAGACCATCCGGACAGTAAAGTTAAGGCACCGTCATAACTGCCATAAGATTGATACTCCTTAAATTTTTGCTGTGCTTCATGGTCTGTCTCTGCCGTTACAATCGACAATAACGTATATATTTTAACGGAGTAAGGATCACGCCCTTCTTCTTTGAGTTTCTGACGAATCGACTGGACAACTTTTTTAGCCGCAATCTTAGACGGCGCTGCAATAAACACACATTCTGCATTTTGACTGGCAAATTTTTGCCCTCGCGGTGAAGCGCCAGCCTGATATAAAACTGGCGTTCGCTGCGGTGAAGGTTCACACAAGTGAATGCCGGGCACACTAAAGTATTTGCCTTCATGCGCAATTGCATGAACCTTTGCAGGATCGGCAAAAATACCGTTTACTTTGTCTCGGAGTACAGCATCATTTTGCCAAGATCCTTCCCAAAGCTTGTACAGCACTTCCAGATATTCATCGGCAATATCGTAACGGTTGTCATGATTGACCTGACCTTTTTGTCCCAGATTTTTAGATCCGCTGTCTAGGTAAGACGTGACAATATTCCACCCAAGACGACCTCTGGTTAGATGATCCAGCGTACTGATACGCCGCGCAAATGGATACGGATGCTCAAATGAAATAGAGGTGGTCAAGCCAAATCCCAAATGTTGGGTCATGGCCGCCATTGCTGGCACAATCTGTAACGGATCATTAACTGGTACTTGTACGGCACCTTTGAGTGCATGTTCGGCACTATGATGATACACATCATAAATCCCCAGCACATCTGCAATAAAAATTCCGTCGAAACAGCCTTTTTCCAAAATTTTTGCCAGATCCGTCCAGTACTCAAGCGCTTTGTATTCTGTTGAGCGGTCTTTGGGATGTCGCCACAGCCCTGGTGACTGATGCGCGATGCAGTTCATCTCGAATGCATTAAAACTAATCTGTTTTGTCATAGCGGTTATCTTTATATTTTTATGGGTGTCTGGTGGTTTAAAGCATAAGGGCTTCTACATAGCAGCCAGTTTAGGTTGGAGTGAGTGACACAGATGAGGCATTTTTTAAAGTACTCTGTTCTGCTTGAGCCTCGATCTTTGAGGTATCTCCTATACGCCACTGATAGGGCGGTAAAGTTCCATTCACAATAAAATCACCAATAATTCGTGCTTTAAATACACGCGGATTGTGCGATGCCAAGGTTCGAATATTGCGCCAATAGCGGTCGAAGCCATATTTTTTATCTGCCGCAGATGCACCTAAGGCGTCAAAGAGTAAGGTCGAAGCATCTAGTGCCAATTGGGTAATGACGCCCTGAGCTTGGGCACTTTCCAGCTCTGCCAGCGCGTTGAGATCCGCTTCAGACGCACTATGTGAGTCGAGCGCAGCCGAATAGGTACGCTCGAGGCTTTGTGCAACTTTTTCAACCAACACACCGGCGGTGTATGCTGCGGTGCGGATTTGACCGACCACCTGCAAAATTTGAGGATCATTTTGTACCAAAGGTGTATTGGCATGTGAGTAATTCCGCGTACGCTTGGCAACAGCCGCAGATACATCGTAGGTTGCTGAACGGGTTAAGCCTGTAATAATCGCCAATTGAATCAACTGGTAAAACGCAGCAGAATATTTAAAGCGAGTTCCTTCTGGCAGAAATTCGCTTGGATCGACCAGTACATCAGTAAAGCGTGCTGTGCCACTGGCGGTGAGTTGCTGACCGAATCCATTCCAGTCGTCTAAAATCTCGACGCCCTGTGCATGCCGCGGCACGATCACGGTTGAGGATTCTCCGTGAAGATCAGTCACCCCCACTTCAACCCAATTGGCATATAAACTGCCGGTGGTATAGTACTTTTCTCCATTCAGGCGAATCTTGCCACTTTCATCGGTCGATAAATGCGTTTTAAAGGCGTGAATTGATTCTGTACCGCCTTCCGACCATGCACTGCCTATTGTGTCGCCACGCGCCAGACGCTCAAGCCAGCGTTGCTGGAATAACGGATCTTGAGACACCAAAACATCTTCAGTAAAGCCAAAATGAATCCGCAAAATTTGAGGTAAATTCGAGTCTGCTTCGGCCAGTTCAATCAATAAGGCAAACAATTCAGGCAATGTGGCCTCATATCCACCATACGCCTTTGGTAAACGTAGGCGTGTAAATCCACTGTCTTTGAGCCACTGGATTTGTTCAATCGGAAGTTCATGACGCTGTTCACGTTGTAATGCATGTTGTTTAATTTGTTCAAATAGAGGACGAAACTGGCTTGCGAGCGTGTCGTAGCGTGTGGAAACCGCTTCACCCCACACCCGGAACAATTGCGAAGTCGTGATCTGGGGGCGATGTTGCAGCTGTGTATTGACCGTTGGGTGATAAAAATGTGTCATATGAGCATCCATCAATTTTATTTTTATCTTAGCCAACGCATTTGTTTTTATAAAAATCAAAATGTGATAATCATTGCAGGATTTATTCATTAGCCTATCTATTATTTTTTTAATTTTCTGTTATTTTGATTAATAAAAAATAAATATTATGAATAAAAAAAAGTGCTATTAAATCAGCCGACAAATATGTATTTATCGGCTAGTAAAATTTAAAATGATCGAACTTAATAATTAATGGTATAGCTTAATGCATAGGTTCTGCCTTGAGCTGGAATATCCAGATAAGGGTTTGTTGTATTAGTACTCGCCGCTTGTTGGGCAAACACGGTTTTATACTGGCGATTCCAGACATTATACACCCCAAAATCTACACGACCTTTGAGTACTGGAAAATGTGCCAAAACATCCATGGTGGTATAGCCCGAAATGTCAGCCGCGCTGTTGTCATCTTTAAAGCCTTTTGCAGCGAAAGCTAGATCGTCTTTGTAGGCTTTATTGCTGCCTTTAATGGCCAAAGCCTGCACACGCACACCGTAACCGTCTTGATCCCATTCACCAAATACAGTTCCTTTTACAGGTGCGACCTGATAGGCGTTTAATTCATGCCATGCACCAGATTCATCTTTATACTGACCGCACGTGTAAGCGAGCGTTCCACCGACTTTAAATTGCTGCAAAAATGGATAACTTAAGGTTGTTTCAGCGCCATAAACACGTTGATCGGTATCGACAACACGCGCTGCTCGGTTACTAAATTGCACGGTTTTATCTGAGATGTTATAAAAACCGGTCAAACTGACATTTAACCCTTGATTTTGTTCTAGGCGCCACCCGAGCTCGTAGTTATTTACCGTAATCGGCTGCAAATTCGCGGTGGTAATGTTATACGTCGAAACATCTCGAAGCATACGCTGTACATCTGGGTAGCTAAAGCCTTGTGAAAAGTTTGCATAAAGCTGCTGTGCATCGTTCAGTTTATATACCGCACCCAAATTGAATAAAAACTTATCGGCATCGGTACTGCCGGCTGCAATCTCTTTGCTTTCACGTACCGGTACATAGGCATCTGTTTTTGCCTGAATGTATTGATAACGTACACCACCCTGAAGATTCAACTGATCGGTCAGCTCATAATCTGCTTGAACAAATGAACCAATACTATCAATTTTTGTATCTGGCCCCTGACTTTGAACAGCGCCTGTCGCGGTATAAGTCAAACCATTATCCGACGCAATGTATTCATCCGCCCACTGGCGATCATTTTCATGATCGTAATCGATGCCGTAAGTCAGACCCAAATTGCGATCAAGAAGATTAAATTTCGATTGTAAGGTCGAGCGCAGGCCATAAAAATCGTTGTCAGATTCGCTTTGTCTGACCGTTGCACCATTGGTGATTAAAGCACCTGCATAAGGCACAAAGCGTAATTTCTCTTTACGGTAATAGGCATCGATATTCAGGATTTGACCGAATATATCTGTATTTTGATACTGGGTGTTTACACCATAACGCTCTGTAAAAGGTTGATCGGGTACATTCCAGCCTTTAATAGGCACATAATAGTCGGCACTGGTTTTGGTGTAGTCTGGGCCATACTTGGTGTCTTGTCGATCTTTGTAGTACTGAGCACCGAGGCTGAGTGTTTGTGTATCTGACACGTTAAAGCCAATACGTCCATTGATGTCTAGGGTATCGGTATCCATGGTGCTGCCTTGCCATGGACTTAAAGAGATCCGGTTGCCACGACCGTCAAACTGCGCGCCACGGCTGGTAAAGTTGGCGCCTAAAAATCCGTTTATGTTGTCCTGACTAAATGCAGCAGTTTGACCGATTTCATAGGCGAGCCCATCTGCACGGAAATTATCGGCCGATGTGATGCCAACTTTGGTACTCAAACTAAGTGGCTGATCTGGATTGGCACGCTTGGTAATAATATTAATGATGCCACCTGTCGCACCTGAACCATAAATACTGGTGGCTCCAGATACCACTTCGATATGATCGATTAATTCTGGACTAATACTGTTGAGCTGTCGCGCGGCATCACGGGAACCCGTTTGAGGTACCCCATCAATCATCACCAGGATGGTTCGACCACGCATGGTTTGGCCATAGTTACTGGTGGTCCCGCTGCTCGGTGCCAGCGATGGTACCAATTGAGCCAGAACATCGGCCACCTTACGCCCCGCTCCAGCTTGTTGTGTAATTTCACTTCCCTGAATGGTCTGCACAGTTCCTGCAATTTCGGCAATACTTTTGGGTGTTCGAGTGGCGGTCATGACAATTTTATTGAGCGCCACCACATCTTTTTTAGATGCGTTTTCAGTTGCCGTGCTGTTTGAGTCGGTCTGATCATTTGCATACAGGCAACCCGATATCGCCATGGCCAGCAAACTCAAAGCAAATTGTTTTGTACGCATATTATCCCCACAGATAAATATAATAAAACTAAGAATAATACTCATTATCAATAAAAAGTAAAATAAAAAGTGTCGTGGTGTTTTAAGCACTTTCACCACAAAGCTTTAAAAACCGATCACGATCACAGTGATACAGCACTGCCTGCTTTTCTGGCATATTCAAAATCTGCTTTGCTTCAAATGCAATCTGATCTGCTACGTAAGCATAAGAACGCACTGTGATATCGGGTTCTCCTACAATTTTTAGTGCAGGTGTGTGCTGGAAAACAAACTGGCACATCATTTTCATTACTGCCCGAAAATGCCCCTTGCCCACCACGCTTTTTTCGCCCAGCAAAATATGCCAGCCCATATCATCTGGATGTGCCGCATAGTAAAGGGCTAAACGGTCTCGGGCAGCTTCATAGATTTCTAAATAACCCACGTCAGACGCATTGATTTGAATGATATAAAGCCGCTGATGATCATCCATGTGCATTTTCTCAAAATGCACCGCCAAATCACTCTGGCTGATATTTAACTTCCACTGCGGAATCACATGCGGTTCATGCATCCAGCGATGCAGTATGGGAAGGTCATGTTCAAGACACACCGCACGTAGTCCATACTTTACTTCGCCCACCTGATAGTCAAAATGGTCAGGTAATCGCGAAGAACGTGTTGATAAACAAGAGCGTCGTTGCATATTAGCGTCTCTGTTCAGCATGGTAATAATCACGAGGATGGTGCTGATTAAAAAAGTGATGACGTTTATGCTGTTCTTGTTCTTCCATATCTTGAAATGTTGGCCATAAATCCTGCGCAATTTCGGGCGATAAAATAAAGACACCGTCTGCATCGCCAATCATCAGATCACCCGATGCAATCCGTGTTTGACCTACCACAATGTCTTGGCCATGTTCGACCAGACTTTCACCCTGATGACGCGTGGTGAGGCAACTGACAGAACGAGCAAAAACTGGCAGTTTCATTTCACGTAACGCCACACAGTCGGTCACATCGCCGATCACCACCACTGCTGCCAATTGATGATAAATGGCCGCACGATGACGCTGCTCTCCCCAGCAGGCACGATTTGGAATTGCACGGGCATCGATGACCAGCACATCATTCGGTTCGCTTTGTAGCAATGCATCATGCAGGTTCATGGCATTGATCGAAGCGAGCGTAGCGGTTCTGACACGGCCTGTGACATGATGAATGCGATTAATGGCATGAATCTGTGCCAGATGTCCCTCATCGAGCACATGACCAATGGTCGAAGTGGCAATATTTGCGTATTTTTCAATCAGTTCATTTATAGATGTTTGCATTGATGTTTTTCTCGAAGTTTGCTGCGTTGCTGCAACGGACAGTTTTTGCAGTAGTCATGTGCTGCCTCAGGCAACTGAAAGTAGAAGCAGCATTTTTGGCGTTGATAACATTGCTGTCGATTGCTCCACGCATCGAACAACTGTTTAAATGGATTTTTTGCCAGCCCAAAGTCATCGGCGTACAGCATTTGCAAACTTGCTCGTTGCGCTTTGATACGCGCTAAGCATTCTGCTGAAATCTGCCGACGTGCCATCAGATCGTAAAATTGCAAAATTCTCAGTGCCGTGTTTTCCCACAATAAAATCTTGGGCACTTTTGCAACACGGCCCAGCACCTCAAATACTTCATTTAAGTCACTGAAAATAATTTGGAAAAATGCAACAGGATCACTCGGTGGTGACTGCATGTTCTGCTCAAATTCAGCATCGAGATTAAGCTTAAGCACCCGATCCCACGCCCACGATGCATTCAGATCAAGCACGACTTTATCTAATGCCCACGGCATGTGTGGTTTATTAAGCAATACACTGTAAAAGTAGGGATACAACAGTGGCACTGCCCAATACTTGATCAGCATTGAACCTGCACAGGTGAGGTTTTTAACTTGTATTTGGGCAGCAAACTGCTGGACAATTTTCAAGCATCGATCGGGATGTAAAAGATCTGAACCTCGATGATTCCATTGATGGCACAGTTCAATCCGGATATTGAGCACTTGCTCAATCTCTGTCTGTAAGGACGCAAAACCCAGATGTGCTGGATGTGATTCGAGTGCCATAAACGGAATATTTGACTGCATGCCCCACCCTGTTGCCTATTCGTGATATGCGGTCATTCGTTGCAATACATTGTATGTTTGCCCAACCCGCGTGGGCATACTCCCCACTCGATTGTCTTGCTGTAGCAAGGGTCGAAGGAGCTGCTTATGCGGCCAAAGTTTTTCTTCAAATAGACAATGTGTAAGCAAACGACGAGCTTCTGGTGAAAACGGTACCGATTCAAGGGTATCTTTTAATGCCTGAGCCAATGCGAGCCACAAGAGTTTTTCATCTAACTGATAATGACGGGCAACCGACTCTAAAATACTGGCCAGATTGACTTGAATGCCTAAGGTTTGTAAGTACACCAGCAGTTCTTCGACGCTATCGTGATACAAGGTAATTCGAAAATCTGACGGACTTAAATACACGGGATCGTGTAATCCCGCCTGCTGCATCCAAGGCAGATGAATGCGAACAGAGTCGTGGTCGCGTAGCAGCAAGCCCGCAAACTGGCCTTGTTTGAGTACCAAACATACATTCTGGCCATGGATTTCACCCATTAAACCTAACCGAAACAAGCGCAGGTTAATCTCGAAAAACTCGTGACATAGCGTATAAAAAACATGTTTGACTACTTCGGGAGTAGGCAACTGAGCGCCGAATAGCGATTGAAACACGGATGCATCGGCCAGCCCAGACTGCCCCAGACTGGCCATTGGAATAAGCTGATACGGCGCTTTTAGTAATTCGGCAGGAATGATTCGGCGCTGTGCAGCCAAATGCATCGGTTGCTCTTCAAACAAGGTTTCATTTTGTGGGGTTAAATTGTGCGGTTGATGCGGCATAAAGCCCCACCACTGATGCTCATCACACAACCAGAGTCGGCTGGCCAGTACCGGATCAATGCGCTTTGCCTCGGCTAAAAGTTGCTGATTTTTTTGTCCATTGATCATTTTAACAATCGGCAAAAAGCGCAGTGAACCCAAGGCTTTGATGCCGAGGGGCAGTTTCAGGTGATCTTCGGGATTCAAGCCAGAAATCAGCGTTCGAATAGATGAGCTGGCATAAAAATGATGTACAGAAAATACCAGTGGGATAAGACACCCAAGATCAATTTCTTGGGCAAAGGTGGAATCTAGAACATGTTCAAACTGCCATGCATGCATTGGCATCGGCAGATAGTTCGAGTCGATTTTTTTGGCGATCAGTTCGGCATGCAGTTGTGCTTGTTGTGTAGGATTAAGAAAGATCCGAGCAGGCTGATCAAGCTCAAGATCATGAATATCACGCCCAACCACCAGCAAATCCTTACGAACCGCAACCCACCGAACTGTAATCGGTTGCTGAAATTCTGGACTATACTGTTGATAGTCTGTCGCTGAAAATCCATCTTTTAATTTCGCTAATGGATGATAAGGCCGATCACGTAAGGCCGCATATTGCTCTAGATTTTGAAAGTGCTTGGCCGGGCTATGGTCTTGCTGACTATTTTTAAAGATTGAAACATTTGCACTCAGCGCCGATTGTGCGTCTGCAAGCATCAGATCGTCTCGAAACTGCTGAATTTTTTCAGCAGTGCAGTCAGCAAAAAGCCCTAAGTGAATGAATGCGTCGTAAAGCATTAAGGCACTGGGTTCGTGATGAATCCTCTGCTCGGTATGATCGAATAGAAAGATGGCGTTTGGCTTGATCTGCCAAGGCTGCTTATAAGCTGGTGTAATCCCGATAATCACAAGCTTGGTGCGACTCTCTGTACCGTAAACCACAAAATGCGTTAGTTCCTGACAAGCCTGTGCAAGAGCGTCTTTTGCATAAGGCGCAAGCTTCTGAATCACTTGTTGTACTTGCGAAGATGTTTGCATGTCGTGCGCTGCAAAAAAATCTTCGGCCAGAAAACTGTTGAGTAAATCCTGCTGGATACTGTGTTGAAGCTGCACATGGAGCTGTAGTTTGCTATTCATGCTGTCTGCTCCTTGGCCTGCCATACACGAAAGCGATATAACGGATTTTGCACCTGCTTTAACTGAATTTCCGCATCGCCAAACAAACGACGTTTGGTGAGCGATTCAATGCAATATTCTTTAGCAAAAACATCAAAGATTTCATAACGTGATTGATGTTCAGGATACTGACGCTGAAAAGTATGAATGACTCCAGCCACCTTAGACCAAAAGATCTGCTCATCCAGATTGAGCTGCTGATGCAAACTGATGGCAATATCGCTCAAGGCAACAAAGAATAAACAGGCACAGCTAAAGTCTCGAACCAGATTGACATCTTCAGTTTCGATAAAAGACATCCGGTTTGCTTTTGCATGTTCTTTAGGCAAGGCATGTAGCGTTGGGAATTGATTGGGATGGGTCAAGTATTGCGGACTAAAGCGCACACCATCGTGAAAGTCTTTTAAAATGATCCGTGTTGGCCAGCCATTTCGATGTACCAAAATCATATTCTGGCCGTGAGATTCCGTCCCAATGCCTTCGGCATAAAGAAAAAATAGAATAGGCTGAATGGTCACCGACAGAAACTGTTCGAGCCATTGTTCTGCACCATATTGATCTAGCCAAGGCTGAATGAGTAACTGCCCATTCAATTGTAAATGCCCGACGCCATTAAGCGGCATGGCATCCTCACCTTCACGCAAATAACAATGGACACTCTCTCGCCATAAACTGCCAATCGTGCCATACGCCTGCTGGGCATGAGAGGACGGCAACTGGGTAAAATCGAGTGCTGTGGCATGAGTTTCTCTTAAAATTGCAAAATCTAATGCTTGTGCAATTGGGCTTTGATCCATCAGTGCCTGCAACCAGTCGGTAATGAGAGGTCCATTCATGGCAGCATGAGTGGCTAAAATCCGTGAACTGGAAGTATTGGTTAGACTCATCGAGAGCTTGATATACGGCTGCTCTGGCTGTTTTAGATTGGTCAAAGTTCTGAGAGATTGCTGCGCCACATAAGCCGTTTCTCCACGGCCCAGATAAATCAGTTGTCCAGCGCTAAGCTCCTCAAAAAAAATCGGAATAAGGGTGTTTTCCCATTGCCAAGGATGCACAGGTAACCAAATAAATTCATCGGGGCTTTCGGTCTTTTGTATCAGTGTAGCCTGAAACTCTGCCCGATCTTTTGGACTGAGCTGCGCAATTTTAGTGTGATCTTGTGATGCTGATATCGACGTTTGACGCTTGACCAATGAATGATGCACCGCCAGCCAAACCAGATGAATCGGTTCTGCATATTCGACACCGTATTTGGCATTATCGAGCAGACTGAAACCCACCCGAGACTTGTAACATGGGTGATACGGATGACCATCCATCAAATAGGTTTCCAGCTGATCATAACAGTATTGACTGGCCGGAAGTGGATACGCCTGTTTATACGAGATGGACTGTACGTCATGCATAAACGTGCGCTTGATCTCCATCAGAAAATCTTCACATTTCTGCGCATTTGGAATCGCACGTACAATTTCATTTAGCACGCCATTTAAACGAGCCGGTTGTGAAACACCACGGGCATCAATCCGAATCACAGGCGCATGATTAAAACGGATTAAGCCAAAACTTAAATAACGCTGACCATAGGCCCGATAAATCACTGCTTGCTGCTGATCGGTTACCTGTATCTCAAAGGTTCCATCGTGTTCAAAAACCTGAACAATGTCTTCATAGATCAGTGCTTGCAATAGCTGTTTAATTACACGCTGTTCAACCTGCTCTATTGCAGATTGATCGGGCTGCTGCCACGCGATGCTAGGCGATGAAACGCGATATTCATGAAGTGCTGAACTGTTTAAATTTCCCATGTTATTGTTCCTCAATTTTAATTACATGCTCGCTTTACAAGCGGATGCGTTTTTGATGTCTGGAAATTTCCATGCAAAAGGCAATGCCAGTAGCAAGCCGCCTGCACAGATTAGAAATAATTCGCGGATAGCAATTAATTGTGCCCACTGTGGATCGTGCAGGCTCAATAGCGATGCGCTTCGAAACTGTAAATACAAAGCCGCCAAGACCACGGCAACCGCGGAGCATAAACGGCGCAACAGGTTATTGATGGCAGCGCCTTGGGTCACCAGTTCCTGATTATTTAAACTGTTTAGGCCGGCTGTGGTTGAGGGCATATACGACATCGCAAATCCGAGCCCATGCACCATCATGCACAGCATTAGAAAAGTAACCGGAAGATGAATGCCCGCGCCAAGCCCTATAAATGCACCTGAAGTCAGTAACAGCCCAACTGAAATCAGGCATTTTGCGCCAAAACGATCAAGACAATTGCCTGCCCATTTACTGCATACACTGGTACACAAAGCACTACTCATGAGTAATGCGCCTGTCCAGAGCGGAGAAAGATGTAAAGCATTTTGAACCAGAAGCGGAATCGCAAAGAGCATGACAAACAGGCCCACGGTATGCAGCACTGAAATGATCAAGCTAAAATTAAAGCCCGGACTGGCAAAAAGCTGTGCCGGAATCAGTACTGCTTTACGTTTTGCAGGCAACCACCAGAACAGCCCGCCCATCAAAATAGCCAGCAGCAGCGGTAGATAAAACGTCGGTGCCCAAAAGTCAGCGCGGGTTTTAATCTGGCTCAATGCCAGTAACAGCGCCACAATTGAAATAGACAGTGTGCTAAAGCCTTGCCAGTCGAAAGCAGAAACGCCACATTGTGGCTGCTTGGGTAAGGTTTTATAGCCAACGAGCAGTGCAATTAGTCCAAAGGGCAGATTTACACTAAACAATGCGGGCCATCCCCATTTCAGCAGTAACAGTGCACCGAGCATAGGCCCACAGGCAAGTGTGAGCATAATCATTGCTCCCCAAATGCCAGTGGCAGCGCCACGTTCCGATTGAGGTGTTACTGCAAAAATAAGCCCCAGCGACAGTGGAATCATGAGTCCGCTGGCAAAGCCCTGAATGGCTCGCACCAGCAACACGGTATTAAAGGACTGCGCCAGCATACCCACCGCCGAAATAGCCACAAAGGTCAGCAATGCCATCAAATACAGATTGCGTTTACCCAAGGTCTGACTCAGATAACCTGCCAGCAATAGGCTTAAACTCATGCTCATTAAAAAGATCACCATGACCCAGCTCACTTGTGCCTCTGAAAGCGCAAATTGCTGCATGAGTGTGGCCAGTGCCGGATTAAAACTGCTGTTGCTCAGGCTGACTGTGCCAGTGCCCAGCATTACACTGAGCATGACCCAGCGTGCTGGCTGATGAGACGGTTCGTGCTTAAGATGTAAGCGTGCCGAGTTGGAAACATCCACCATATTCTTTCCCTCAGTACTTGCTGCTGTACTCCGAATACGATTCGCTATTTTTACCGGCGCGTTGCGACAGCAGGCCTTCTGCACGAAAAGGTTTATTCAGTCGGCTACGATGGGGAGCGGTCTGCTGCTCACCCAGTGAAAATTCCTGAAAGCTTTGCCTAGACTCCAATTTAAAATGGTTTTCTGCCAGAATTTGATTGGCAATTTTTGCCGAACGGAATGCCCCAAGTCCTAAGTCTGGGGTACCGACACCGTGATGATGTAAATCGGTATTTTGAACATAAATTTCGCCGTCTCCCTGATACGCCACGCGATGTGACGCATCGATCTGCCAGCGATTTTGTGTATCGTGTGGAATGAGAGCATTGAGTTTGGATAAAAATTTCATTGCAGGATAACGATATCCGGTCGCGGCAATCACAGTTTGCGCCTGCAAATTAAAAACTTGGCGTTTTTGAGTCTGGAAAAATTTGAGTAAAATACGGTTGCCACTGCTCAACTGGGCATTTTCAAGTTGGTGATGCCCTGCCAGCGTTACATGGGTTTCGGCCTGCCCGATGCTGCGGTGATATAAACGCTCGTAAATATCGCGAAGGGTTGTACTGCTAATCCCTTTGTACAGATTGGCCTGTTGCATGGGCAACTGATCTTTTAGTGCTTTGGGCAACTCATAAAAGTACTGCATATAATCTGGACTAAAATTTTCCAAGCCCAGCGGTGTATGCTCCATAGGGAAGAAACCAGCAGAGCGCGTGAGCCAGTACAGATGAAATCGAGGCTCTCCCGTTTCTGGGCAAAGCTGCCGGTCGAATAAATCAATAAAAATCTCGGCAGCCGATTGGCCTGAGCCAATCAGCACCACATTGCCAGACAACTGCTCCTTGCACTGCTGCAAATAACTCGAAGAATGCAAACAATCTGGTGTTTGCTCGGCAATCGATTGTAAAGGCTGCGGCAATGCCGGCACGGTTCCCACGCCAAGGACTAATTTTTTGGCCTGATGCACCGCCAGACGGCCATTGTGCTCGGTAATCACCTGAAAACCTTTGCTGATGGGTGCAATATCGGTGACGGTATGACCAAAGCTTAAATGGCTGAGTTGTTTTACCACCCACTGGCAATAATGGTTATATTCTTTGCGCGGAATATACAGGTTTTCACGAAAATAAAATTTATACAGCCGTTGCTGGTCTTTTAAATAATTTAAAAAGCTAAACGGGCTGGTCGGCTCAACCAGACTGACCAAATCGGCCATAAAAGGCACTTGCAACATCGCTTGCGGCAACTGTAGCCCGGCATGCCAGTCAAAGCCATCACGCTTTTCAAAAAACTGATATTTTAAATCGTCCCGATCATTGAGTAGTGCAGCAAGGCTTAAGTTAAAAGGCCCTAATCCAACCCCGATAAAATCAAGCATGTTCGATCTCCGTGACCTGTGAATGAACACATAGTGGATTTTTTAAATCGACATAGATGGACTGTTGTGAAATATGTGCCTGTAGTTCGTCTAGCTCATAGACACGCGTCATCAGATTGCCTTTGTAAGGAAAGGTTTCTTGATATAAAAGCGTTTGTAGCAATGCACTGTTTGGATAACGACGATAGGCTTGAAGCAGATACGACTGAAGCATTTCAATCAGTTGGTGCTCGGTGACCACTCCAGTTGCACCCATGGCATTAATAAGGCCAAACAAGGTATTGCCAATAAAGTAATAACGGAAACGCTCATCGACCAAAGCCTGTGGACACACCGCCTGCCCCTCAGTTGCCAAGGCTGGAAAGCGCGCAAGAATTTTACCTGCCAACTCCTGAATATAATAAAAGCCTTGATTGTCTCGGAACCAAACCGCTTGAGGGAATCCATCTTGCAGCGCAATGAGCGTATTTTGCTGATGTGCTTCAAATGCCATGCCAAATTCGTGGTATAGCTCCATTAAGGGCAAAATGGTGATATCTAGGAAACGCTCAAACCATTCAAGTGCCACAACATGCTGTGATTGGCCAGTACGCGCCGATATTGAGTTAAAAATTTCGTTAAAACGATTGGTTTCAATCGCAGGATGATCCTGACATAACGATGCCACGCAGCTAATATCATCCTGTGTCTTAAACGGATTTTCACGCAAGATGCAAATGGTTTCATTTAAGACTTCGCCATTAAACTGAATGGCAATCCATGCCGGATCACTCAAAGCCTGAAGCTTGGGATTGCGCTGTCGAAAATCGGCTAAACAATCGTCATGCCAAAGCTTATAGCTGAGTAAACCGCGATGACATTCCTTATGTAAATTTACTCGAACAGAATTGGTAACCGCTACCGTCATGGAGGTTTTAAACATCCATGGTGCCTGCTCGCTATACAGCGTGCGTACCGAGGTAGTTGCCTTCATGTTCCACCCCAGCTCACCAAAGTCGACCAGTTTATTTTGATGTAATAGTGTTTGGTACCATGCTTTGTCTTTTAAATAACGTGCCTGCCATGGATGTAAAGGAACAAGTGCGTAGTTGGGATATTGCTGAACTTTCAGACGATGATAGTCATTAAAATACGACTCGAGATCGTGTTTAAATTGTTCAGGAACCGAAAGATTATGCGCATTGTCATGTGCGACATAAGCCGGATGCACATACAAGAAATGCATTTTGAATTGATTTTGAGTTTCAGGTGAAAAGGCTTTCCAGTCGTCTTGAACAAAACCTTGCCGGCTTTTAGGCGATGGATGCATGCTATGCCCAATTATAAGTGCCTGCTCACTTTGAATAAACGATTGCTTGAGGCTGATGAGCTGGTGCAAATCAGCTTCACGATAGTGTAAAAATTGTTGTAATGCTCGGCGGCTCTGAATCCAAGACTCAAGTAATGATGAGGTATCTAAAGCGGAATGTTGCTGATGATGTAAAATATTTTCGAGGAGATTGGCCGCCAGCGTGGCAGACGAAACGCGAAGCTCTAAACCATCCCGTTCAACCCAAGGCAACTCAGCAAATCGGTGCCGACCTACACTACTTTGATAAGCAATCGAGACATATAAATTCGCATCGAGGGTATGCAACACAATACTTAAAACGGCTAATCCCCGACTCTTTTTTAACAATGAAGCAGATTGTTCAGTGGGAGGAATAAAACGACCTTGGCCGGTTTCTTGAAGGTAAGAATTTATCAAATTCTGTAACGCGATCTTATCCGTGATTGATTTCATCAACTTTGCTCTTATAAGAAAGTTGCATGAGAATACGACCAATTAAATAATAATGCAAATGCTAATTATTATCATTTACAATAAGTGATAAAAAAATACACTAAAAAAAGTGCCGACGGAGCATCGGCACAAAAGGAACAACTCGCTTTATGAGTACTTTCAGCAGGTTTTTCAGCAAAATTAACCGACCCTTTTGCTACGCTCCATGCTGTTTCTATAGTATCAGTGACACCTGTTTTTATACCCTTAACAGTTCCTATAACGGTACCTGCATCACCTTTTAATGGTTTAAGTAACTGATCACTACCCTTTTTCTTTATCAAATTCTTGCAGTTTCTCTAGAAAAATTTGCCAAGATTCTGGAATACCTTCGACTATGTCTATATATAAATCCCAATTCTCTTTTAATATATTGTACAGAACAGGATGTATTTGACGAATATGATTATGTAAGGCAGCTTTAAACTCAAATAACTCACATGAATCATTACTAGTTATATCTATTTCATTTTCAAAAAAAACTCTCAATCCAATGTAATTTTCTATCATTGATAAGTAATGATATTTTCCATCAGTAAAATATATAGAAGCTACCATACCTTTCAGTCCAGAGTCTTTCTCAATAAATCTCATTTTACTTACTCCAAGCTGGTTTAGGTTTAGGGGTTGTTATCTTCATATCGTATGCTTTATTTGTATACTAATTATATTGATGATGAATGGTTATACTTTGATCATCAGGTAGTTGATGAATTACTTGTATTTTTTGAAAGCCGTGACTCGCAGGAAATCTATAATCTGATTTTCCATTAATTGGATTAAAATTCATATCTTTAAGTTTTGTACCACTACATACAAAGTGGCTGTAGTTTTACAATCACCAGCGACCACACAAAGCCAACGGAGGAAAACCACATTTGATGGCTACTTAACCGCTACTTTTAACTTCGATTTTTTATGGGAGGATTACCCTCTTGACTCAAACCTTGCAGTAGCTGGTCTAAATGTTTAGCATCTTAACTGTAAACATCTCTATTTTTTAAGTTATTTGCAATATCAGTATTATAATCTGCTTGTGTAGACCATGCAGCTTGCAAAGCACTTTGACAAGCAGATGAAGAAACGTTTCCAAGTTGGCATACGTTCTTTATAGACTCATCACGAGCCTTATCTTTTCTATTTATCTCTGCTAATTCATTTTTTTCATTCAAACTTAATTCTTCGTGTTTAGCTTTATAAATTAATGCATTCTTTCTGGCAGCTTCTTTTACGGATAAGAAATTATTCTCTACTGCATTCTGGGCAACCTGCCCATTCTGAACTGTAGAACCAATATCACCCGTCGTTAATCCAACTGCACTACCCGCTAAACCGACGATAGAACTGATAGTAGATTTCTGCTCTGCCGTGAGGTCTTTGGCCTCTTTTCCATA